>JANNJB010000659.1:0-11300 GCA_031405615.1 Vicinamibacteria bacterium
GCCACTGGCGTGAAGGGGCGGCATTCATGGACACACCGAAACAGGAGGAGGCCATGCGTTGCGTCGACAACGCGATCGCGGACCTGGTGCGACTCCGAAAACTTATGGAAGAGGACAAGACGGATGCTGAAACGCGAACAACGAATGTCGGTCCTGGAACTGCATACCAAGGGAGTGAGCAAACGCCAGATCGCCCGCTTGCTGAGAGTCTCCCGCGGGGCGGTCGCGAGGGTGATTCAGTCACAAGGAGCCACCGTCCCACAGATCGAGCGGGCCGAGAAAGCGGATCCATACCGGCAGGACATCGAGGAGTTACTCAAGGACTGTTCGGGCAACCTGGTCCGGGTCCATGAGGAATTATCGAAAGAGGGTGCGGCGCTCTCCTACTCGGCCCTTACCGCGTTCTGCCGTCGGCGTGGCATCGGCCAGGAACCAAAGATCCCGGAAGGCCGGTATCACTTCGGTCCGGGGCAGGAGCAACAACACGACACGTCCCCCCACAAAGTGAAGCTTTCCGGAGTCGAGCATGTCGCGCAGACGGCCTCTCTAGTGCTGTGTTTCTCCCGTCGGCTGTTCTTCCAGTTCTTTCCGGAATTTCAGCGCTTCCACTGCAAGGTCTTTTTAACCGACGCCCTCGACTACATGGCCGGCTCCTGTGCCACCACCATGATCGACAACACCCACGTGGTCATTGCCAGTGGCACGGGGAAGAACATGATCCCCGCCCCGGAGACCGCGGCTTTCGCCGAGCGATACGGTTTCGAATTTGCCGCGCATGCGGTTGGCGATCCTGATCGCAAGGGACGGGTCGAGGCTCCATTTCGGTTCATCGAAAGAAACTTCATCCCCGGAAGGCGCTTTGCGGATTGGGCTGATCTCAACGCCCAGGCCAAGGAGTGGTGCGACAAGGTCAACGCGACTTATAAGAAACACATCCGCGCTATCCCCATGGAGCTTTACGCTCAGGAGCGCCCGTACCTCAAGTCTCTGCCCGTCTGGATGCCCGAGGTCTATCGCCTCCATCAGCGCTTCGTGGACCTCGCGGGCTATGTCTCCTTACATACGAATCGTTACTCCGTCCCCGCGGATTGGATCTCCCGCCAGGTGGAAGTACGCGAGACCAAGGACCACGTCCACATCCAGGACGGGCTGCGCAAGTGTGTCACCCACCGCCGACTGATCGGGGTCTTTGGCCAGCGCAGCACGCTCAAAGAACACTTTCATCCGCGCGCACGCAGCGGCCCGAGCGTACTCGGGCCCGAGGAGACAGCCATCGTCAAAGCGCTCCCCGAAGCCGCTGCCTATGTGGATGCCCTCAAGAAGCGAGGACGCATGCAGATCACGATCGCCCTGCGACAACTCCTGCGGATGGTCCGCGAATACCCCAAGGATGCGCTCGTGGCCGCTCTCGCCGAAGCCTCTCACTACGGCCTCTACGACCTCGCCCGCGTCGAGCGCATGGTTTTGCGACGCGTCGCCCGCGACTATTTCCCTATCGATACCGAAGGAGACGACAACGATGACTGAAGAACTCCAGCAACTGCTCAAGAACCTGAGCCTGCTCCGAATCGCCGAGATCTTTCCAGAGCAACTCAAACAGGCCCAGACCGAAGACATCACCTACGACCAGTTCTTGTTACGTCTCCTAAGGCCCCAGTGGCACGCGCGTCAGGAAAACGCCCTTTCCTGGAGGGTCAGACGCGCGAAGATGCCGGAGCTTTGGACCCTCGAGACTTTTCCCTACGCCAAGCAGCCAGGCGTTAACCGTCGCCAGATCCGCGCCTTTGCCGAACTGGATTTCATCGCCAAGGCCGAGAACATCGTCTTCATCGGACCTACCGGCGTGGGGAAAACCGGACTCGCTTCCGGGCTCCTGCTCAAGGCCATCCAGAACGGCTGCCGCGGTCAGTTCATGCGCGCCCAGGACCTCTTCGACGATATGTACGCCTCCCTCGCCGATCGATCCTCGCCTCGGTTGATTCGCCGCCTCGCTCGCCTCGACCTCCTCGTGATTGACGAGCTTGGATACCTGAACATCCGGCCCGAGCAGGCCAACGTGTTCTTTAAGCTCATGCAGGAGCGTTACCGCCGCAAGGCCACCATCATCACAACTAACCTGCCCTACGAGGAGTGGGCCAGCTTCCTCGGTAACCGCCTGATGACTGAGGCCCTCCTCGGCCGCGTCCGCCACCAATGCACCACCGTGAACATCGAGGGACCGTCCTTGCGCGAGCCACAGGGCCAAGGCGGGGCAAAGCGATAACTGTCACCAGTCACGTCCCGGTCGAGATCGCCCTCGCCTGCCCGTGACTGGATCTGGTCGAGGCTCTACGTCAACGCCCTGTTTGTAGCTCTCGCGGAAGGCTCCTCTGCCTATGGAAAACCGGGAACGGACCCGGTTTCCCACAGGCCGAGCCTTCCACCCTTGGCAAAACACCGGCGCACTCTCCTGCGCCGCTCCGTTCCAAGAGTGGCCCGATCTAACCGAGCAGGCGTGGCTCCATCCTGATTAGCGCCAGGGACCAATCACTCTGGTGGGCCATGATTGGGGCGGTGCACTCGCGTGGATGTATGGGCATCGCTTTGGGGACACGCTGCGACAGTTGGTGGTGGTCAATTGTCCTCACCCCCACACGTTTATAGAGGCCATCATCCGAGGACAGGACTGGCAACGGATCCGCAGCAGCTACATGGTGTTCTTCCAACTCCCGTGGTTGCCCGAGACCATGATCACAGGCGCGGATGGTTGGTTGCTCCGACGAGGCCTCAAGTTTTTCGAAGGGAGTAAGGGGGCCATGAACGCGGCTCGTGTCGACGAGCTTGTGCGGAGTTTCAGGACTAACCGCGACGTCACCGGCCCCCTCAATTTTTATCGCGAGTTCCTGCAGAACCTGCTCAGCAAGTCAGAGCGCACTCGGTTGATGACGGAGTTTGCGCGCCCCATTCCGGTTCCCTGCACGCTCATCTGGGGGGACAAAGACCAATTCCTAAGCGCAAACGTGGCCAAGAACAGCCATGAGCAAGCGCACCGTGACGTCGAGTGGCGGCCTCTGCCTGGGGTGGGACACTTTGTGAGCATCGAGGCGCCGGACCGGTTGGTGGCGGAGCTGCGCACGGTGCTTGCCCGGTGAATCCCTGAGAAGACGCCGGAGAACAATGCAATGAACCTGACGAAGTCCACGCAGACGGCCCGGAGCCTTGGCAGATTATTGCAGGGGTGTTGGACGGACTAGTGATGACCGGGCATCGGACTGCTGGTCGTTGCCTCCCGCCGCCGTGTCATGGCGCCTTGACGCAGGGGCGTCGGCGTATCCTGCCAACACCTTGGCCACAGCCGCGCGATCGGCTATGCAGAGCGCATTCTGACTTTGGATCCCCACAATCCTGAGGCTCTCGGAATCCGCGAGCAGGCGGAGAGCGCCCTACGGGAAATTGCGACCTCAGTCGCCAGCACCCGGGAGGCGATGGCGCGGGGCGATTCAGCCCAGGCCTCGACGGCGCTGGGCCGGGTCATGGTGCTTGATCCCAAGAACCCGATCGTCGCCGAACTCTCGAGCCGGTTGAACGCCAACTTCTTGACACGTGCCGCAGCCGCTAGATCGGAGATGGAGAAGGCGCGCTCTGTGGCTCTGGCCAAGGAGGGAGCGGATCAGGCTCCAGCGTTTGCCGAGGGCGAGAAGTTCTCCATTACCGCCGGACAAAGCCTGTCCGATCGGCAATTCACCCACGCCACCCAGACCTTCGTGCAGGCACGCGACCCTTACTACCGGGCGCTGCGCCTCATCGAGGCCAAGGAGAGGGACAATGAGAGAAGGGGGGCGCTGGCACAGCCGGTTCAGGTCAAGGTCCCGCCACGACCCCCAATACCCATCCGGGACTGCTTTTGGACGCTGGAGGCGCGGGCGTGGGTGGACTCCGACAACAACGGGGTTTGGGGCAAAAAGGAAGAGCCTCTTCCGGGTGTGCAATTCCGAGTTCGCGAATACGCAGGCGGTGTGAGCGACAATCGTGGGAGCGCGCATTGGTACGCTTCCTTGGTGGGTTGCGAGAAGCCCGACATGGCAGTGTCCGCCCTACCACCGCCGGCCTACCAGCCAACAACGAAGCAGCCGCTACTGGTGCGGGGCGTGGGGGACGCCGGCACGGCTCTATTCGGGTTTCGTCATGTTCGCTGAAAGTCGACTTGGGCGGGCCGCCCGACAGAGGCGATATGAACAAGTGCGAAAGGTCGCACGCAACCACGAGCCGTCCAACAATGCGTTGGAACCGGCGAGCAGCCGCTTCTCGTTGCCTGCTCGCGGCTCAACGCAGGGTGTTGGACGGACCCTTGGTCCGCGAGTAGAGTCCAGAGATGAATACGACCATCGAAGCGAAGGTCGACGAGGCTGGCGTCATCCGCCCGAAGGAGCCGATTGCATTGCCGCCGGGCTCTCGTTTGCTCATCACGGTCCTGAGCATCCCGGCCACCGCGGAGGGTGCCCTCCTGAGTGAGGAGGTCTTGGCGGCAGACTGGAACCGGCCCGAGGAAGACCAAGCATGGGCAAGTTTGGCCCAGGCGTAGTCGTCCTCGTCCGGTTTCCCTTCTCAGATCTGTCCGCGTCGAAGCTGCGCCCTGCGCTTGTAGTCGCCCAGGCAGGTGTGTCCGACTGGGTGCTCTGCCAGATCACCAGCAATCCCTATGGCGATCCTCGGTGCGTGGCTATCACCAAGGACTCGTTCGCAATGGGTGGCCTGCCGCGCGATAGCTTTGCTCGCCCTGGCAAGCTATTTACAGCCAACGAGGGCATCATCGTTCGATCGGTAGGGCAACTCTCCCCACAGGCTCACGGCGCCGTCGTTGAGGCCATCGTCACGCTGCTCCGAGGAGAGGCCCAATAGCTGGGCCGTCCAACAAAGCATTGGAACGGACGAGGTCCACGCATTTCGTCGGTGGCCCTCGCCGCTCAATGCCGTGTTGAACGGGCTATCAGGTTAGTCATGCGATACGACCCCAACATCGCTCCAAATGCACCGGAATGGCTTGACCTCGACGAAGGTCAACGAATCTCCGCCATTGAGGAGCATCACAAGCGGGCCGGGATTCGTAGTGGCAATGCCACGGTGCACGCGGGGGTAGATGCTGCCGTCGAAACCCAACTTGCCGAAGGAATGCCGGTTACCGTGGAAACTCTGGATCGCCTCTTAGCTGAGGGAATGGGCCGACCGGACGCAATCCACCTGCTGGCCTCCGCAATCGCCGACGAGATGTTCGAGATGCTGAAAGAACAGAGGGTCTTTGACGTCGACCTGTACGGCAAGCGCCTGAGAGGCCTCACCACCAGCACCCAGGGTGGAAGGAAACGACCGTGAGGCACAATTCAGAGCCGTCCAACAATGGCTTGCACCAGACAAGGCGCGAATCAAGCGTTTTCGGGGTCTAGAGCGGCCCCAATTCCGGCTCAGGGTCGGTGAAATCAGGGTGTCCTATGACGTCACAGAGAGTGCAGTTGAGATCCTCGCCATCGTCCCCAAAGTTTGAATACCGGCTCGAACATCATCCGGAATTCCTGGCTCGCATTCAGAGCGCTCGCGCCGCGATTCGTCGAGGTGAGGGCGTACGGCTTGAGGACATTCCGGCGTAACGGCCTGCGGGCAGTAGTGGGTACAGGGACCGTCAGGCACGCTCGGGACAGCGTCCTCTAACTGCCGCTGCGGATCTTTCGCCCCAGACTCTCTGCCGCCGGAGGGTCATCGTTAGAGAGAACGATAATCACCAGGCGGTTGGCGGCATTGATCTCGAGGACTCCGTTGACGCCCGGGCTGCCGCCCGCGACGCCGAGACCGCCACGCGCCTGTCTCGCGGCTTTGTCCGACTGCGGTTGCGGCCCCGCCGCGGGCTTCTCGCCTCCGAGGTACCAGGCGGTGTGGGCGGGTGATGCCAGCCGGTTGGCGAGCACCGCCTCCGCGTAGCGCAGCAGGTCGGGCGCGGTCGAGTAGCCGCCGCCCGCTGAACTTCCTCTTGCGGGGAGCGTGTAGATGTTCGAGGCGCCGCCCTTGGTGTAACCCACCGCGAGGTTCGGCGTCGTCGCGTCGAGGGGGTAGGCGTCGGTGTCGTTCATTCCCGCGGGCTTGAAGATGTTTTCGCGCACATAGTCGTGGTACGTCTGGCCGGTCACCTTCTCGATGATCAGGCCGAGGGTCACGTAGCCGCCGTTCGAGTACGCCTGCGCGGTGCCCGGCTCGAAGGCCAGGGGCTTCTTCGCGAAGAAGGGCAGGTAGTCCGCGAGAGTTCGCACGCGGCTCTTCGAAACCGCGTCGAAGTCCGGGCCGAAGAAGTCGCCCAGGCCCGACTTCATGTCGATCAGGTGCGCGATCGTCACTTTCGTCGCGGCTTCCGCGTTTGGAAAGTCGGGCAGATGGCGGCCGAGGGTGTCGTCGAGCGAGAGTTTTCCCGCCTGCATGAGTTGGGCGATGGCAAGACGAGTGAAGGTCTTGTTGATGGATCCAAGATTGAACTTGGTGTCGGTCCGATTCGCCACACCGAAGCCGCGGTGGGCGAGGCCGCCCGCCCGCTCGAGGACGGGCTTGCCGTCTCGAGCGATGAGAACGACGCCCGAGAAACCGCTCGCGATCGCTCGATCCACGACCTCCGGAGCGCCAGCGACGATCTGATCCGGCGAGCGTCCCGGCGGTGCGCTCGAAGGTGCCGGCGCTCCCGGTCCCGAAGGGCCGCGGCCGCCCGCCGGTCGCACCCCGATGTCTGCGACCGCATGCGGGGCCTTGGGCTCCACCGCGAAGAGAAGGATCACGGCCTGGCCGCCCTTTCTCGTCTTCGCCTCGATCTCGATCTCGAAATCCGAGGCCTTGAGGACCCGCTCGATGTCGATGCCGCCGGACTGCTGGGCAAACTCCAGGTCGGGACCGGCGTTCCCCGCCGAACCACCACGGTCGGTGTGAAACCTCTCAAGTGCGGCCTGCGAGCCGGAATTGAGCGCGGCAACGAAGAGTCGAACCGCGACGCCGACCGGAGTCGCGGGCAGGTCAATCGTCCGCGCGCCCGGCTGCGCGTGCGCCAGGAGCGGAATAGAGAGGGTAAGGGCAAAGGCGGTCAGGCGTGCTTTCGTCATATCCTGATTTGACGATGTTCCGGGTCCGTGGGCCCACGCGAGACGAAGAATTTACGTTCGCTGAACAAAATACCGTGGCGGACTGCAAGGGGCTTCCGAGGGGTTCGAAACGTGTAGGCTCGCGCCTCGAACCTCTTCGGTATCCACGATGTTCCTCGGCCTGCTGGCTTTCGCGATCGCCGTCTTCGCCCTCATCAAGGGGAGCGACTACTCCGATCGCATCCGCCGTCTGGAGGCGGACCGCGACGATCTCTCCTCGCGAGTCTCGACGTTGCAGAAGCTCGTCGATCATCTTCGGAGGCAGGCGGCGGCGGCGATCGCGCCGGGCGAGGCTCCCGCGAAGTCTGCGCCGGCGCCCAAACCGGAAGTTGAGGCGGCGAAGTCCATCGATGTCGGCGTCGCTGCGACAGGCGAGCCTCCGACCGGCGACGCCCCGCCCGTTGTTCCAGTCGCTCCTGCCGCGGCTCCCACGCCGCCGACCGCGCCGAAACCGGTCCCGCCACAAACCCCAACGCGACCGCCCGCTCCACCCCCCGTCTTCGAACCACCCGCGCCACCCATCGACTGGGAGAGCCTGCTCGGTGTGAAGGGCGCCGCCTGGGTGGGCGGCATCGCCCTCATCGCGTCGGCGATCTTCTTCGCACGATGGACGGTCGAGCAGGGTCTTGTGACGCCGGAACTGCGTTTCGCCCTGATGCTCTTTGCGGGGATCGGCGCGCTGGTGGCCGCCGAGATCGGGCTGCGAAAGGGTTACGAGAGAACCGCGAACCCGCTCTCCGGGGCAGGCATCGCCATCCTCTATATCGCGTTTTTCGCGGGACATTCGCGGTACGACCTCATCTCCATGCCCACCGCCTTCGCGGGCATGGTGTTCGTGACCATCACCGCGTGTGTGCTCGCCGTGCGCTACGACGCCTTCCCTACCGCGGTTCTCGGCCTGCTCGGCGGTTTCGCCACGCCGATTGCGCTCTCGACCGGGGAGGACCGGCCCGTGGGACTCTTCTCCTACATCCTCCTCCTGAACCTCGGCCTCTTCGCGGTCGGAGTGAACCGGCGGTGGCACGGGCTCTTCGAACTCGGCCTCATCGGCACGCTGCTGATCCAGGTCGGCTGGTTCTCGAAGTTCATGTCCCCCTCGAACATGCTGATCGGGGTGATCGTCTTCGCGGTTTTCGGCGCCTTGTACCTCCTGCTTCCGGTCGTTTCGAAGGAGGAGGACTCCAACCGGGTTCTCCTCACCGGCGCCATCGGGGGCATCGCTCCGTTCCTGTTCGCGTTCTATCTCGCGATCTCCCCCGAGTACGTGCCGCAGTGGCCGCTTCTCTTCGGCATGGTGGCGTTGCTCGATATCGCCATCCTCGTCATGGCGGTGCTCCGGGGACGGGTGGGGCTTCTCATCAGCGCCGCGGTGGCGTCGTCTCTCACCCTGATCGGGTGGGCGGCTCAGGGGCTCGATGTCTCGAACGGGGTATCGCTTTGGAGCGTCACCCTCACCGCCATTTTCATCGTCACGATATTCGGAGTGAGTCGTCGTGCCGCGGACCGTTTCGGCCATCTCGAAACTGATTCGTTCCGGGCCCTCGAGATGTCGGCCCTGCTGGCATGGGGCGGTCTGCTCGTTTTTGGCCTGATCATGCTCGGGCACCAGCGGGGCGTTCCCGCGGGCCCGTTCCTCACCCTCGCCGCCGCGCTCGCGGCTCTGTTGATCGAACGCGCGGGGCACAAGGGGCGGCTCAAAGGGGCCTTGTCCGTGGGCGCACTCGGCCTTGCGACCCTGATCCAGATCTGGCTTCTGAGTTCGGCGAAGGAGTCGACGCTCGTCGGCTATCTCGCGGTCCCGGTCCTCTTCTCGCTTCTCCTGTCGTTCTTCGCGGGCCGCGTGCTCCCGGTCGATGAAGAGAAGGATGCCGAGGCGGAGATCGCGGTTCGCCTTTCCTCATGGATCTCGATCTTCGGTCTCTTCGTGACCCTGGCCGAGTCGCGCCTGTCCGCTCCGGGCTGGCCGCTCTTCGTGGCGCTCGCCGCCCAGGTTGTCGTGGTGAGCGGGTCGGTCCTTCGCTCGAACTGGACCATCGGCCTGCCCGCGCTGCTCGGCGCGACCGCGCTGCACATGCTGATGTGGCAACTCGCCTACCTCAAGCCCGAGCGCTACACCATCGCCTTCGGATTCACCACGCTCTTCTACTTCTTCTTCCTGTTGCTCCCGATGATCGTGCCCTTCGCGAGATGGCGCGAGGCGCTTCTCCCCTGGGTCACCTCGGCCCTTGCCGGCCCCGCCTTCTTCCTCGCTTTCTACCACGTCTATAAAGAGGCCTTCGGCGAATCGGCGATCGGCCTGCTTCCGGTCGTCCTGGCGGGGGTGTCCGTCTTCGCATTACGGATGGTTTCGGCCCGCTTCGAAGCCGTGCCGGGCGATGAACTGTCGGCCCGGCTCCGCCTGCGCTATCTCGCCCTCTTCACCGCGGTGGCCTTCTGGTTCATCGCCATCGCAATTCCCCTGCAACTCGACCGTCAGTGGATCACTCTGGGCTGGGCCATCGAGGCGATGGCGCTGTGCTGGCTGTACGGCCGCCTGCCTCACCGCGGCCTGCCCGTCTTCGCGGGAATCCTCTACGCGCTGGTCGGCATCCGCCTGCTGTTCAACCCGGAGATCCTCGAGTACCAGGAGCGCGGCGCACCGCTGTTCAACTGGATCCTCTACACCTACGGCGTGGCCACGGCCTGCTGTCTCATCGGCCAGTCGTTGCTGCGAAAGGCGAACGACAGCGGCTTTATCAAGGGGCTCGCCGATGCGATCGCGCTCAATGGGCTCCTGCTCGGCTTCTGGCTCGTGAACCTCGAGATACTCGACTACTTCTCCCCCGGCCCCTACATCACGCTTTCGGTCCAGAGCGGATACTCGGTGAAGCTGGCGCTTTCCGCGGGCTGGGGCCTTTACGCCATCGTGCTCCTGGTGACGGGCGTCGTGAAGGATCAAAAGCCCCTGCGCTATCTCTCGCTCGCCTTCCTGCTCCTCACCGTGGGCAAGGTCTTCCTCTACGATCTCTCGGAGCTGGGCGGAATCTTCCGCGTCTTCTCCTTCCTCGGCCTCGCGGTGGCTCTGATCCTGGTCTCGCTGTTCTATCAGCGGTTCGTCTTCCGGAAGAACCAATGAGCGGACGGACCTCTTGATCCTCGTCCTCGCGCCCCTGCTGCTGGCCCAGGCAGCCGCAACGGATGCCGACCGGGCGGCCTGGCAATACCGACGCGCGGTGACCGCACCTGCCGGCGCGTCTCTGGCCTCGGTCGTCCTGCCTCCGGAGGTTTCGGCGAAAGCAGGTCCGTCGGGCCGCGACCTGAGGCTCGTGGACGAAACCGGGCGCGAGGTTCCCTATCTACTTGACTGGACGAGCGAGCGCGAAGGTCTCGCCACCTTCAAGGTCGCGATCAGCGATGTGCGGCGTGAACAGGAAGAAGCTCGTGAAACCTCCGCCATCCGCAGCCGCTGGACCCTCGATCTCGGCGAGCCGCGGACCTTCACCGATCTCACTTTGCGCCTGCCCGACGTTTCGTTCGCGTGGCATGTGCGGGTGGAGGCGTCCACCGACGGGACGAACTACGAGGTCATCAGCGCGGACGCGGCTCTTTTCGACCAGACGTGGAACAACGAACGCGTCCGGCGCACCGAAATCCGCTTCGACGCTCCGGTAACCGCCCGGTACCTGCGCCTCACCGCCCGCAGCGCGGCCTCGTCGCGAGTGCTCGAGATCGAAGGCGCCACAGTCACGCTAAGGCGCAGGCTGAAGGGCGATGCCTGGTCGATGAACGTCGCGGCGGCTCCCGTCGCCAACCCGGACCCGGCCCGGGCGCAGACCACGCGCTACACCCTCGCGGCGTCCTCGTTGCTTCCTTTCGACGAAGTCGAGATTCTCAGCGACGACACCGCGTTCTCGAGGCGGGCGCGACTCATCGAGGAATCGGGCGCTGCGGGAAGGGGAGGCGAGACGGTCCTCGGCCAGGGCACGGTCTTCCGACTGCGGGCGAGCGACGCGTTGATCGCGGGCGAGTCGGTGCGCTTCTCCGCGCGCAGCGGTCATGGCGGCCCCCTCCATCTGGAAATCGACGACGCGGGCAGCCCTCCTCTTCGTAGCCTGAGGGTGCGTCTGCACGGCTCGCGCGTGCGTCTTCTGTTTCCGGTCTCCGCGGAGAGGTTGA
>JANNJB010000660.1:0-16665 GCA_031405615.1 Vicinamibacteria bacterium
GTGGCCCTCACCTGGATCGGCGATGGCGGAACCTCCACCGGAGCCTTCCACGAGGGCCTCAACTTCGCCTGTGTGCAGAAAGCGCCCCTCGTCCTCATCGTGGAGAACAACGGCTGGGCCTACTCGACGCCGACCACGCGCCAGACCGCCAACCCGCGTTTCGTGGATCGCGCGAAGGCCTACGGCTGCTTCGGCGAACAGGTGGACGGCAACGATGTGCTCGCGGTCTACGATGCCACGCGCGCGGCCGTGCAGCGCGCGCGCCAGGGGGAAGGCCCGACGCTCATCGAGGCCCTGACCATGCGGATGAAGGGCCACGCGGAGCACGACGACATGAAGTACGTGCCTCAGGAACAGGTGGACCGCTGGGCCCAGCGCGACCCCATCGCTTTGTTCGAGAAGTTCCTCCTCGGCAACGGGGTCGCCGCGGCCGACCTCGCCGCGATCGCCACGCGGGTCGACGAGGAACTGGTCAGCGAACTCGCGAGCGCCGAGGCTTCGCCTATGCCGCCAGCCGATTCCGGTCTCACCGACGTCTACTTCGAGTCGAAGGCCGACGACCCCACACCCGAGATCGTCCTCAAGGCACGACAGATGCGGGAACGGAAGAGCTGATGGCGGTCCTCACCTATCTCGAAGCCATTCGGCAGGCCATGGAACAGGAGATGATGCGCGACTCGCGGGTCTTCATCCTCGGCGAGGACGTGGGCACTTACGGCGGAGCGTTCCGGGTGACCCAGGGGTTCCTCGAGAAGTTCGGCCCGGAGCGGATCATCGACACGCCGATCTCTGAAACTGGACTCATCGGCGCCGCCATCGGAGCCTCGCTGTTCGGTATGCGACCGATCGCCGAACTGCAGTTCATCGACTTCATCGCCTGCGGCTTCAACCAGATCGTGAACTACGCGGCCAAAAGCCGGTACCGCTGGGGCGGTGGCGTCCCCATTGTAATCCGCGGGCCCTCGGGCGGCGGCGTTCACGGCGGACCGTTCCATTCACAGAACCCCGAGGCGTATTTCATGAACGTGCCCGGGCTCAAGATCGTGGTCCCCGCGACCCCGATCGACGCGAAGGGCCTCATGCTCGCGGCGATCCGCGATCCCGACCCGGTCCTTTTCCTCGAACACAAGTTCCTCTACCGCCGCATCCGGGAAGACGTCCCCGAAGGCGACTACACGACACCCATCGGCGAGGCGAAGATCGCGCGCGCGGGGGACGATGTCTCGATTCTGACCTACGGCGCCATGGTCCACTCCTCGCTCGAAGCCGCGGAAATCGTGGCGGCCGAGGGGGTGAGCGTCGAGGTGCTGGACCTGCGAACGCTACTGCCGATGGACCGAGGGCGGATCCTCGAGACCGTGAAGAAGACCGGGCGGGCTCTCATCGTCCATGAGGCAACGCGCACCGGGGGGCCCGGCGGCGAGATCGCGGCCCTCATCGCCGAACATGCCTTCCTTCATCTGGATGCCCCGATCGTGCGGGTGGCTCCGCCCGACACTCCGGTCCCCTACTCTCCGCCGCTCGAGGAGTTCTTTCTGCCGAACGCCGCGAAGATCGCCGAGGCGATTCGCGCGCTGGCCCTGTACTGAGGCGGGACAGCGGTTGCAGATAGACTACGTCGTCTCGATTCCTTCTTCCTTCGTGTGAGGTAACAATGACCGACGTGATCATGCCGCAGATGGGCGAATCCATCGCGGAAGGCACTGTCACCAAGTGGCTCAAGAAAATTGGAGATTCCGTCAAACGGGATGAGCCTCTTTTCGAGATCTCCACCGACAAGGTCGACGCCGAGATTCCCGCACCCATCGCGGGCGTCCTCACCGAGATCCTCATTCAGCCCGGCACCACCGTGGAGGTGGGCACGGTCGTCGGCCGCATTGGCGTGGCCGGGGCCGCGATCGTTACACCCGCCGCTGCTCCGGCCCAGGCCCCGGCGGCCGCACCGCGGCCTGTCGCCCCAACGCCGGCGCCCGCTCCCGTCCCCGTTCCGCCTCCCGCAGCCGCGGCGCCCGCCGTCGACACGTATTCGGGCGGCAACTTCGTGCCGGAACGTCCGCGCGAGGGCATGACCACCGGTGAACTCCGGATGGCTCGCAGTTCGCCCGTGGTTCGAAAGATCGCTCAGGAATACGGGGTCGACATCAATGAAGTGCCCGGCACCGGTCTCGGCGGCCGGGTCACTCGCGAGGACATCCTCTCGTACGTCGAGTCGCGCAAGAGCGCCGCGATCAAGCGGGACGCGCCTGCGGTTCAGGTGGCGCCCGCATCGATCACGCCTCCCGCGGCCCCACCACCCGCTCCGGTTCGCCCCCCCGTCATCCCCCCTCCCGTACCCCAGGTGACGCCTCCTCCCGTCCCTCGGATTCCGGCCGCCGCGGCCCCCGTCTCCGAATCCGGCCCGGCCACCCTGCGTTTCACGACCCTCCCGGGGGCTTCCCCGACACTCGTGCCCGCCCCCGTGACGCCGCCCGCTCCACCGGCCCCACCGGCCCCGTCCACCCACACCGGCCCCATCGCCGCCGCCCGCGGCACGGGCCGCGTCGAAGTGGTCCCCATGTCGCCCATCCGCAAGAAGACCGCGGAGCACATGGTGATGTCGAAGCGCACGTCCGCGCACGTGTCCACAGTCTGGGAAGTCGACATGACCCGCGTGGCGATGCTCCGATCGAAGTACAAGCAGACCTACGAGGAGCGGAGCAACGTCAAGTTGACGTACACCCCGTTCATCGTGAAAGCCACGATCGACGCCTTGAAGGCGTTCCCCATCCTCAACTCGCGAGTGGACGGGGACACCATCGTCTATCTCCGCGACATCAACATCGGCATGGCCGTGGCGCTCGACTGGGGCCTCATCGTCCCGGTGATCCACGCCGCCGACGAGAAGAATGTCCTCGGTCTCGCCCGCATCGTGAACGATCTGGGCGAGCGCGCGCGCATCAAGAAGCTCAAGGTCGATGAGGTTCAGGGTGGAACGTTCACGATCACCAATCCGGGCTCGTTCGGCTCGCTCTTCGGCACGCCGATCATCAACCAGCCGCAGGTCGCGATCCTCGGCGTGGGCACCATCGAGAAGCGGCCGGTGGTGCGTGAAGACGCGATCGCCATCCGCACCATGGCGTACTTCTGCCTGACCTTCGATCACCGGATCATCGACGGTTCGGAAGCCGACAAGTTCATGGCGCACTTCAAGAACGCCATGCAGAACTTCGACGAGTCGGCGCTTTAGTACGACGACTCAAACGATCAAGGACGTGGCCTCGGGCGGCGCGAAGCCGTCGCTCGACATCCGGCGGCTCGGACGGATCTCCTACGCGGAGGGACTGGCGCTGCAGGAGCGCCTGGTCGACGAGCGGAAGTGCTCGGTCACCGGGGACACTCTGCTCCTTCTGGAACACGATCCTGTGGTGACGCTCGGCCGCAACGCACGGCCTGAGAATCTCCTCATCTCCGAGGACCTTTTGAAGGCCCGCGGGATCGCCCTCTTCGAGGTCGGCCGGGGCGGCGACATGACCTATCACGGTCCCGGGCAGGTGGTGGGCTACCCGATCGTCGAGATTCCGGAAGGCCGGCGGGACGTCCATCGCTACGTTCGCGATCTCGAGGAAGTGATGATCCGGGTCTGCGGCGACTACGGCTTCGCGGGTCGGCGGATCGCGGGCAAGAGCGGCGCATTCGTGGGTGAGAACAAGATCGGCGCGATCGGTGTTCGCATCTCCCGCTGGGTCACGTCGCACGGCTTCGCCTTCAACGTGAACACGAACCTCACCGGTTTCGATGTGATCGTTCCCTGCGGCTTGCGCGACCAGGGGGTGACCTCGTTGTCGAAACTCCTCGGGTCCGAGGTCTCGATGGCCGAGGTGGAGGAGAAACTGGCCGCGCGTTTCGTCGAGGTCTTCGGCTACTAACCCCTTCGACACCCGGACGGGGCGACGTCGGCTCCTAGACGCCGGTGGCCAGCAGGTAGAGCCAGTTGAGGACCACGAGGACAACGCCAAGGGCGAAGGCCAGCGCGGGAACCCGGCCCGCCATCTTCAAGTCGGTGCGTTTCGAAACGAGCAGAAGCAGGGCATCGAGCACGCCCCAGGCGATGAGCCCCAGTGTCCCTGCGGTGACCAGGGGCTGAACCGCAAAGGCGCTCGGCACATCGAAACCCGCGAGGTGGGCAAGGGCTCGCGTGGTGCCGCACGTGAAGCACGCGTAGCCGGTGAGGGCTTTAAAATAACAGAACGCGATGCCCGAGTGATCGAGCCCCGAAAATCGAGCCACGACACCGGCGGCGAGTGCCAGTCCCGCGAACATCATCGGTCCGGTCACGAGCCGGGACGGGTCGCGCTCTGCTATCCAGAGACGGAGTGAGCCTGCCAGCATGGGCCGCTATAGTACGCGGGCTCTATGGCCGAGATCGAAGACAAACTCCTCACCCACATCGCGACCCTTGCCCGCCTCTCCTTGTCCCCGCAGGAGACCAAGTCGCTGGCCCACGATCTGAGCGAAATCCTCAAGTATGCGCAGTCGCTCGAGAGCATCGACCTTACAGGTGTTCCGCCCATGAGCCACGCGACCGAAGGCGAACGTTTCCGGCCCGACGAGCCGAAACACGACCTCACCCGGGAAGACGCCCTGCGCAACGCACCCGATCAGGAGGCGGGCCTCTTCCGCGTGCCTCAGGTGATCGGGGGATGAGCGAGCTGACCACGATGGGCGTCGCGGAAATCGCGGACGCGGTCACGAAGCGAAAAACCTCCGCCGCCGAAGTGATGGAGGCTCACCTCTCGAGGATCGCCGCGAAGAACGAGAAGATCCACGCGTTCCTCGGCCGCGATGACGAGAAAGCCCGGGCCGAGGCGCGGTCTCTCGACGCGCGAATCGCAAAGGGCGAGACGCCGGGCGCGCTCGCCGGCGTTCCCATCGCGATCAAGGATGCGATTCACGTGATGGGCCTGCCGACCACCTGCGGCTCGAAAATCCTGAAACAGTTCCAGCCGCCCTACGAAGCCACCGTGATCCAGAGGCTGCGGAGCGCGGGCGCCATCGTCATCGGCAAGGCCAACATGGACGAGTTCGCGATGGGCTCGTCGAACGAGAACAGCGCGTTCGGCTCGGTCCACAATCCCTGGGATGCCTCGCGCGTTCCCGGGGGTTCGTCGGGCGGATCCGCGGCCGCGGTTTCCGCGGGGTTTTCGGCCATGGCTCTTGGTTCCGATACGGGCGGCTCGATCCGCCAGCCTGCGGCGTTATGCGGCGTGGTGGGGATGAAGCCAACCTACGGCCGGGTCAGCCGCTACGGCCTCGTGGCTTTCGCGTCGTCTCTCGATCAGATCGGTCCACTGACCCGCTCGTGCAAGGACGCGGCGCTGGTCCTCTCGGTGATCGCGGGCCAGGACGTCCATGACGCGACGAGTTCACCCCGTCCCGTGGATGACTATGCGGCCGGCCTCGATCAACCGGTCCGAGGTCTGCGCGTGGGCGTGCCGCGCGACTTCCTGAAATCGGGCGTCGAGGCGGGCGTCCGGTCCGAGTTCGACAAGACGATCGAAGCCCTCGAGAAGGACGGCGCGCGAATTGTCGACGTCGCTCTCCCGAACGCGCCCCACGCGATCGCGACGTACTACCTCGTGGCCACCGCCGAGGCGTCATCGAACCTCGCGCGTTTCGATGGTGTTCGCTACGGCCTCCGCGCGGATTCCGCCGCCGCCCGCGGGACCCTCAAGGAAATGTATGGCGAGACGCGGGACGCCGGTTTCGGTGCGGAGGTCAAGCGCCGGATCGTCCTCGGCACGTTCGTCCTCTCGTCCGGCTACTACGACGCTTACTATCTCCGCGCCCAGAAAGTGCGGACACTCATCCGCCGCGACTTCGAAACCGCGTTTGGCGCCTGCGACGTGATCGCCACACCGACCACTCCTTCGACCGCGTTCAAGCTCGGAGAGAAAACCGCGAATCCGCTCGAGATGTATCTCGCGGATGTGTTCACGGTGCCCGCGAACCTCGCCGGCGTTCCCGGAATCTCGGTTCCCTGCGGTTTCTCGAGTGGTTTGCCGGTGGGCCTGCAGTTCCTCGGTCCGGCGTTTGCCGAAGCTGTGCTGCTTCGCGCCGGGCACGCGGTGGAACGTCTGATGGGCGCAGGCACCGTCCGGCCGCCGCTCTAAAGACCCTGGAAGCCAGCGCCAAGCTGTCCGATGAACGATGTCCTGAAACGCCTGCTCCATCTGCAGGATCCGCCGCGTCGCACCGCTCTCGCGTTCGGCGTCGGGGTCTTCATCGCGTTCTCTCCGCTCCTCGGCCTTCACACCGTGATGGCCATCGCCGTCGCCTTCGCCTTCGGCCTCAACCGGGTCGCCGTTCTGGCCGGAGCCTGGGTGAATTTCTGGGCCCTCGCCCCGTGCTACGCCTTCGGCACGCTCATCGGCGCGCTGATGCTGGGTGTCGACACCGGGGACCTTCGGGCCATCGATTGGAATCAGGGCCTCGGCGCCTTGACCTCGACGCTCGGCACCCTCTTCTGGCCCATCATGCTCGGGAACACGGTGCTCGGAGCAATCGTCGCGGTACCCGCGTACACCTTGTCCCGAAAGTTTCTCGAAGCGCGCGCGAAGGGAAGACCGGGAGAGGGCAGTTCCGTTGGGAACCCTAGCTGACCGAGTAAGCCGGGCGCGGCCCTTCGTGGAAGCCGAAGTGATCGTAGCCCTGGGGCTTGAGCGGCTCGATCCACTCGCCCACCTGGACGGAAACCACGGGCGCGCCCACGACGAACTGGCCGATGACGGTGATCGGCAGATCCCACACGAAGGCCATGTCTCTCACCGCATCGATGCTCTCGGGTGAGACCGCCATCAGGAGCTGGTAGTCCTCGCCGCCGTGAAGTGCCAGCGGGAGCGGATCTCCACCGCGGGCCCGCTCGATCATGGCCACCGCGGGATCCACGGGGACCGCGAGAGGATCGATGACCGCGCCGATCGAGTTCTCCGCACAAAGCCGGACCAGATCGATGGAGAGGCCATCGGAGAGGTCCATCATCGCGCGGATCGTCCCGGCGGTTTCCGACATGGCGCGGGCGAATGCAAGAGGGGGTGTCGGATCGAGATGGGCGCGGACGCAACGCGCGAGCGGAGCCTCGGACGAGGGCGTCCAGATCCCGGTGTCGATCACCATACCGTCGTCGGCGAGCCGTACACCGTCTCGCAAAAGGCGCAAGCCTTCGGCCGAAGCGCCGAGGCCGCCCGTGATCACAACAAGGTCGCCCACTTTTACGCCCTGGCGAAGAATGGGCCGATCGCCCACGCCGAGGAGGGTCACCGCGATCACGATGGGGCCGGTCGTGGCCGAGAGATTCCCTCCTACGATGCCAACGCCCACTTCGGCCGCGCGTTCGATGAGGCCCTCGTAAAGACCGTCGACGAAGTCGATCGGGCAGGAGGGGGGCAGGCAGAGATTGATGAGCGCGTAACGGGGAACGCCGGACATCGCGCCGATGTCGGAGAGGTTCACCGAAAGCGCCTTGCGGCCGAGCAACCGCGCCGGGGTCAGGCCTCGGTCGAAGTGAATGCCTTCGACCAGCGTGTCGGTGGTGAGAAGCGACGCGGGCGGCGTGTCGACGAGGGCGCAGTCGTCCCCGATCCCCACCTTCACTCCGGGAGTTTCGGCGATACGCGTCCGCAAACGCGCGACGAGGGCGCGCTCCCCCACGGAGGAAACAGTTTCGATGCGTTCGTCGCTCAAGAGGATTTGGCTCTTTTGGGGACTTTACCAGCCTCTTCGGCCTTGCTGCTCCGCCGTCCGGGCAGGAACGCCCCGGCGGCACTCATCCAGACAAGCCGGCCGTGGAAGACGCTCATCGAGGCCTCACGAGGGCCTTCACGCATGATGGGACCGGTGTATCCTGACTTCGCCCCTCCCGAGCAACAAGCAAGAATGGTGAACGCGACCTCCCTGAAGAGACTCGCCGTGATCTCCGCGGCAGTCGCCCTCATAGGTCTGATGGCCGACGAGGCGAGGGCTCAGGATCCCGCTCCGACTCCCGACCTCACCCGTGCCAATCAGGACGAGCTCGCGTCCTTCTACGGCCGGATGAATGTCGTGGTCGGTTCGGGTGCGCGTGCGTTCGGAATGGGCGGCGCTTTTCTGGCGCAGGCCGACGACGCCACCGCCGCCTCGTGGAACCCGGCGGGTCTGAGCTACCTGAGGCGTGCGGAGTTCTCGCTCGTGGGAGTCCACAATGACTTCTCACAGCGGATTCCCCGGATCAACACGAGCGCCACACCGGCCAGTTTCATCACCACCCGGGACCAACTCAGGGGATCTGTGGCGGATTTCGCTGCGTTTGTCTATCCCGTCAGGGTCAAAGGGCGGCCAGGCGCGATCCAAGTGTCTTACCAAAGGAGTTTCTCGTTCGAAGGGAAGAGAACCAGCGAAGCAACGATCGGAAAGACGGGTTTCCTGCCAAACGGTGGTGTTCTTCTCGATACGGAATTCACCGTTGACGGCAACGGGGGGTTCGATACGCTGTCCGTCTCGTCTGGCTTTGAGATTCGCTCCAACCTGCGGGCGGGAGTCACGATCAACAGATGGATCAACGGTTTCTCTCAAAGCGTGGACCGCCGTCCCAACCGAAGAATCGACAGCACCTGGGACATCTCCGGCACAAACTTCAATTTCGGGTTGCTTTTCGCCCCGGTGCCAAGACTCAATCTTGGCGCCGTGCTCAAGACCCAGTTCACGGCCGACATCAAGCTCAGCAAGACTCGAACGGATCTGGTGGCCAAGCCCGCCGATCCGAACACGGGAATAGTGCCGGAATCAGGGAAGATCGAAACCACCGGGGTCGGAGACGCACGCATTCGATTCCCTCGCGTCTACGGCTTCGGCCTTTCCTATCGCGCCACGAACACCATTACTCTCTCCACGGACTTCACGCGCACGGAGTGGTCGAAAGCAACGATCGCCAACTTCTTCTCCCTGGCCATTGGCTCGGTCGACGACTACGGCACGCTCCCCTTCCCTGCCGTCGAGGAGGGCGCCGGGGGCCAGGCCAATACAAACCAGGTCCGTGCCGGCGCGGAGTGGGTGTTGCGCCTCGGTGAGGCGGGGAACGTCCTTCTTCCCCTCCGCGCCGGAATTTTCCGGGACGGGCAGCCGGTCGTGAAGCGCCTGAGCGCGGGCGTCGGCGCTCCGATCATCAACTACCAGCCCGCATTCACCGGGGTCACCGGGGGAATGGGGATCACAGTGGGCGGAGTGCTGTTCGATCTCGCCTACATTCGCGAGGCAGGGCGGGTTCCGATCTCGCGGGGCGGGACCCGCGTCTATGATGGAAACATCAGTGTGAAGTACAACCGTGTGTTCGTCTCGATGATGGTCCGATTCGGCCCGCGGCGCTGAGACAGAAGGCCGCGCCTTCCCCACCTTGGGACGGTTCCGTCCTCCGCAGGCTTCGAAATCGCGGTCGTGCGCCTCCGAAACCCTAGGGGTAAGTTTATTTACAACAGCGACTTAACCTTTTGAGCCTCATGGGCATGATCGTTGCTTCGATTCACGCCGTAAGAGACCCGGGAGGCCCACATGACACCACCATTCGCCGCACTGCTCCGAAACGCCGCCCTGGCTCTCCTCGTCCTCTCCGCGGTCGCATCGTCGGCTTCGGCGCAGGACGAAATCCGTTACCGCGATGGGCGTTTCCTCGAAACGGTGGGCGCCGTGACCATCCAAAGGGCCGACGAGGCCAGCTCGGATGAAGCGGTGCGCAACATGCCCTTCCTGCCCGGCGACCGCGTATGGACCGACCAGTCGGGCCGGGCGGAGATCGTCTTCGCCGAGGGCGAAATTCTCTGGATCGCCGAACGCAGCAAGGTGGATTCCCTCGGGAGGGGCGGCCGTGATCAGGACGAGCGGCTCGGCCTCCGCGTCTTCGCGGGGTCATTCGGCGCGCGGGTTCGCTCCGGTGGGCCGGGTTTTGAATTCAGGGCTCCGGGCGGCAGCATCACCACCACGGGCGCCGCGGCCTTTCGCGTGGACGTCCGAGCCGGCGAAACCGTGGTCACCGTGACGGAGGGCAGTCTGCTCGCCGACCTCGGCGGGCAGCGCCTCAGCGTGCGCGAAGGCGATCGCGTCATCTACGCCGAAGGCAGGGTGGACGGCCCCTTCGCATTCCAGCGATCCCGCGTCGATGACTTCGACCGCTGGTGTGAAGAGCGCTACACGACCCTCGAGAGAATGGCGCGCCAAAAGGATCACGAACGCCTGCCCGACGAACTCGATGGCTACGGCGACGAGCTGGACGAAAACGGCGACTGGGTCTATGACGAACCCACGGGCTACGTTTACGTTCCTCGCGTCGCCCACAACTGGGCGCCCTACACCTACGGCCGATGGGTCTACACGCTCTACGGCTGGACCTGGGTGGCGGACGAACCCTGGGGCTTCGTGACCTCGCACTACGGCCGCTGGGGATATTCCTCGCGCGTCGGCTGGCACTGGATGCCGAAAGCAGGCTTCTCGGGCGCGTGGGTTGGCTGGTCGTCTCCGGCGGGCCGGTGGAGCAACACCATCGGCTGGTGCGCCCTCGGCTTCAACGATCGCCCCGTGGGCTCCTACGCCTATGGAAGCGGCGGTCGGGCGGTAGCGCGCGGCAGCAGCGTCTCTTCGGGCCGCGGCTGGTCGTTCGCCGATCGATCCGATATGGGCCGGGCCAGCATCCACAAGCGGCGCGTCTCCCTGCCGGCAGAAGAGGCGGAACGCGCGGTGGCGTGGAATCCAGGCGTGGCCCCCGACCGCAACTTCCGCGAGACGCGAAGTGGCTCGGGCGGGCGCAGTGGCCTGGCTGCGGGCGTCGCCGAGGCCGCGGGTGCGGTGAGCCGCGGAGACGGGCGCTCGGGCCGCGGCATCGATACCGCGCCTCGGATCAACATCCGTCCCTCCCCCGGCGACAGCACACCGGAACTTCGGTCCGATCCCACCACCACGATTCCGAGTCCGGAGTCGAGGCGCGGGCGCGGCTTTGGACAGGATGGCTTCAAGGATGAGCAGGACAACAAGCGGAACCGGCGGCTCAATGAGGACTCGGGGATTCTGCTCGACCAAGGGGGATCGGTGTCCGCGGTTGGCGCGGCCCGACGGCGTGACGCAACACCTTCGACCGAGTCGGGTTCGGGATCGGCCGACGTTCCGGTGCGCGCCGAAAGTGGTCGTGAGCAGCCTCAGCGCGATCCGCTGTTGAAGAGCTTCTTCCGCTCGATCACGCGCCCCGACTCTTCGTCTTCGAGCCGCGATTCCGGCTCCGCGCGCGACGACAACCAAACGACGCGTCGACGGGAGTCGCCGCCGCGTGACGACTCGGCCCGGGATGGCGGATCGCGGGAACGTTCGCGCCCCGCCGATCAGGCGGCCCCCGAGCGCAGCGCTCCGGAGCGCCGTTCTCCGCCTCCTCGTTCGATGGACGAGGATCGGCAGCGTTCCCGGCCCGCAGGCGGCGAGCGCTCGCAGCCGCGCACCGCTCCCGCGCCTCGGCCCCAGGGCGGAGGATCGTCGGACGATCGCGCGTCAACGCGGCGGCCGCGGCCCGACCAGTAAAGAGGTCCCTGAAGAGGGGCGCACCGCCCCGCCGCAATAAAGTAACGGGAGCATGAGCCCCGGCGGACGAACTGTAAGAACCGTTCTCAAGGAGAACCGCCCCCCCCTGATCGTGGCCGCGGCCATCGTGGTGGGGTCGCTCGTGGGCGCGCTCATGGCGATCGGGAGCGACCTGCCCCAGCTCGAACAGCTCGAGAGCCTGAAACTCAACATCGTCACCCAGGTCTTCGCCAATGACGGTTCGGTTCTAGGCGAGTTCGCGATCGAGAAGCGCATCCTCGTCAAGTACGAGGACATTCCCGTGGTCCTGCGAAACGCGATCATCGCCACCGAAGACGAGAACTTCTTCAACCACATCGGCATCAACGTGTGGCGCATTCCCGGCGCGCTCTGGGCGAATCTCCGCTCGGGTCGCAAGGGGCAGGGCTTCTCGACCCTGACCATGCAGCTTTCGAAGTTGTTGTTTCTCTCCCCCGAGAAGACCTACGAGCGAAAACTGCGGGAAATTCTGCTGGCCCTCGAGATCGAGAGACGATTCACAAAGAAGGAGATCTTCACTCTCTACTGCAATCTCGTGAACTTCGGTCACGGAAACTACGGGGTGGAGGCGGGTAGCCGCTTCTACTTCGGCAAGTCGGCGAAGGACCTGACCCTCGAGGAAGCGGCGTTGCTCGCGGGCATTCCCCAGAGTCCCACCCGGCACTCACCCCTTGACCATCCCGAGTCGGCCACGAGGCGACGCAGCATCGTGCTGAGCCGCATGGTGGCGGAGAACTACGTCACGCCGGCCCAGGCCCAGCAGGCCCAGGCCCTGCCGCTCGGGGTGAACGCGCGTCGCTCCGCATCCTCGATCGCTCCATATTTCCTCGAAGAGGTGCGCAAGACCCTGGAGCGCGACTACGGCTTCGCCGGCATCTATCGCGAGGGCCTCAAGGTCTACACCACCCTCGATCCCGATCTCCAGGCCGCGGCCAATCGCGCGGTACGCGACGGCATCCTGCGGAACGACCGGGCGGCCCGCGGCTTCAAGCCCACTCGCGTCTCCGCGCTCAAGGATGGCGTGGTGCCAAAGGACTTCACCTTGAGCGACTGGCGCCAGCCCTTTGGCCCGGGCGATGTGGTGCGCGCGGTGGTCACCACGGTCGACCGCGAGCTTGCGGTTCTCGATATCGGCGAAACCCAGGGGCGACTGCACGCGAAGGGCATCGCATGGACGGGACGGACGCGGGTCAGCGAAACCGTGAAGGTGGGTGACGTCGTCCCGGTGCGCATCGGGAAGCTCGAGGAGACGGAGGGTCGGAAGATCGCCGAAGTCTCGCTCGAACAGGAACCCGAAGCCGAGTCCGCCTTCCTCGCCATGGACACACGTTCGGGAGCGGTGCGGGCGATGGTCGGGGGTTTCGACTTCGAGCGCAGCAAGTTCAATCGCGCGGTGCAGGCCCATCGTCAGACCGGATCGATCTTCAAGGCCATCGTCTACTCGGCCGCGGTGGAGAGTCTCGGCTGGGGGCCCGACACCCTGATCGTCGATGCGCCGGTGTCTTTCACCACCGCGGGGTCTCCCACCTGGACGCCCAACAACTACGACATGAGGTTCGCGGGCACGATCACGGTGCAGCAGGCGGTTGAGGGCTCAAGGAACATACCCGCGATCAAGACGCTGCAGGCGATCGGCATCGAACGGGGCATCGAATACGCGAAGAAACTCGGGCTCAAGGACGAGCTGCCCCCCTACCTTCCCATCGCCATCGGCGCGGGCGAGGCGACGCTCGACGAGATGGTGGCGGTGTTCGGGACGATCGCGAATGAAGGACTGCGGATGACTCCGATGCTGATCACGAAGATCACGGACAGCGAGGGCAACGTGCTCGAGGAGAAACTGCCCGAGGCGCATGACGCGCTTCGTCCCGAAACCGCGGCAGTGATGGCGAACATCCTTCGCGGCGTGGTCGAACGGGGCACCGCGACCCGAGCGCGATCGCTTGGACGCCCCCTTTGTGGAAAGACCGGCACCACCGACAATTGGAGCGACACCTGGTTCGTGGGCTTCGAACGGGAGATGGTGGCCGGGGTTTGGAGCGGCTTCGACGACAAGCGCAAGTCGCTCGGCCGCGGGCAGGACGGCGCACGCACGTCTTTGCCCATCTTCGTGGATTTCTGGAAGGAAGCAATGAAGAAGCTCCCGAAGGAGCAGGTTTTTCCCCCGCCCCTGCCCCAGCGCAGGTTGGAACTCGGCGAGGCCCGCCCGATGACGCCTTGAAAATCAGCGCGCGGTCGCGTCGATCCGTTCGAGCGCCAGATCGTCGCCAAAACGCGCGGACTCTCGCAGCTCAAGGGCATAGCCGGGAAGGCGTTCCTCGATGGCCTGCCGACGATTCGGCCCGAAGCCCCGCAGGTGAACGATCACGTACCGGACGTCGAGCGAGCGAAGTAACGCGATGGATTCGTCGGAGGGAAAGTCCCGCATCACCTCCCGAACCCGCGCGTACTGCGCGGGCTCGGTCCCGGCATACCCGTTGACCAGCCGCTTCCAATGCGTGGTCGACCGCAGCAGGTAGACGCTGTCATCGAACCGGGGGCGTTGGAACAGACCGTCATTGGGGAGGATCGGAAGTTCGATCACCGGCGCATCGAGTGGCTGAGACTTGAGCCAGGCGTAGATCGGCGGCGTGGGCTCCGCGCTGTCGATGCAGCGGTCCGCCGCTACCACGTTGAGCGGCGCGACCGTGGCCTCGAGCAGGGCGAGGCACAGGAGCGCCACCTTGACCCCGGTGCGCCGGATCCGGTCCAGGCCGAAGCCCGCGAGCAGGGAAAGGCCGAGGCAGACGAACACCGAAGCGCGGGCGGGCACCCGGATCATCCTGAACACCTCGATCTCACGCAGCCAGGCGAACGGGCCCTTGAAGAGAGTGACGCCCAGGAGTCGGATCTCCGGGCCCAGGGCGACAAGCACCGCGCACCCGGCGAGCGTTGCGTACACGGCAATCGTCCGCCGCGACGAAGAGGCTGTGCGCACGGACCAAAGCGCGATACCGGCAAGGACCAGCACCGTCAGTCCCTGGAAGAGATCCGCTTCGACGATCGATCTCAGATTTTCGGTGAGCGCGCCCCAGATCCGGTTCGAGGCCGATGTTGAGAAGAGGCCCTCGAGCGGCGCCGAGAAAAAAACGGTTTCGTCCGCGGTGCGCTCGTATTGGAGGGGCCGGAGCGCCTGTAGATGCAGCCACCGAAGGGGAAGGAGCAGGGCGAGGGCCGCGGCCACACCGAGCGGCGCGGTTTTCAGAAACTCGCGCTTCTCGATGAGGAGAAGGATGGGAATCGGAAGGATCGCCGCGGCCAGGAGCGCTTGATAACCGCAGGCCCACGCCGAGAGACCGAAGAATGTCCCGGCCAGGGCGGCGGCGCGCGCCGAACCCGTCCGTCCCCAGCGATGCAGGAAGAGGAAGTACAGGGGGAGGAACTGCGTCCCCAGCACCGACAGGTGCGCGGGAGTGGAGATCCGATTGGACGAGAAGGAGAACAACGCTCCCACCGCGAACGCGGACAGGGGCGTCAGACCAAGGCTCAGGGCAAGGGCGCGAACTCCGAGTGCGCTGAGAAAGAAGGTGACGAGCCTCATCAGGTTGAGGATCACGATGGGATCACTGGTAACGAGCCGCAGCGGGAGCGAGAGGACCGATGTCGCCACGATCGGCTCATCAAGAAACAGCGCGTAGCGGAGGGGATGCAGGGTGTTCGCGTGGGGAAGGCTCAGCGGGTCGGTTGCGAGCGCACGCGTGGTCCAGGCCATGACCCAGGCGAAGTAGGAGGAATCCCCCGCTTCCATGAGGTTCAGCCGCGATGCGAGCGGCCACGTCATGAGAATGGTCAGGGCGGCGTAAAGGAAAGCCGCGACGCCGTGCGACTTGAGGTTCACTCCTCGCTCGCGGCGACGCCCTTCCCGAGTTCGCCCCGGGCTTTCGCCACCAGCGCCGCCTTGATGAAGATGTCGAGATCGCCGTCGAGCACGCGATCGACGTCGCCGGTCTCGCACTTCGTCCGATGATCCTTCACCATGCGATAGGGATGAAGGACGTACGAGCGGATCTGCGACCCGAAGGCAATCTGCATCTTCGCCGCCTCCACCACGTCGAGTTTCTCGCGCTGTTTCTTCATCTCGAGATCGAACAGGCGCGACTTCAAGACCTTCATGGCCACTTCGCGGTTGCGGATCTGAGAGCGTTCGTTCTGACAGGCGACCACGATGTTCGTGGGAATGTGGGTGATGCGAACCGCGGAGTCAGTGACGTTGATGTGCTGGCCGCCCGCTCCGCTCGAGCGATAGGTGTCGATGCGCAGATCCTTGTCGAGGATCTCGATCTCGATGGTGTCGTCGAGTTCGGGCCAGGCGAAGACCGCGGCGAAGGAGGTGTGCCGGCGCGCCGCCGAATCGAAGGGGGAGATACGAACAAGACGATGCACGCCGCTTTCGACCCACAAGGTTCCGAAGGCGTACTCGCCGGAAACGAACATCGTGACGCTCTTGAGGCCCGCTTCCTCGCCCTTCTGGAAGTCGGTGACATCGACCTTGTAGCCTTTGCGCTCACAGCAGCGCATGTACATGCGGAAGAGCATCTCCGCCCAGTCCTGGCTCTCCGTCCCGCCCGCTCCGGCGTTGATCGAGAGGATGAGGTTTGCGGCATCATGCTCACCGCCCAGGGTGTGGGCGAGTTCGGCCTCCTCGATGCTCTTCTGCCACTCCAGGGCGGCGGTTTTGAGGTCCGCCCCGACCGGCTCGCCGCCGGCAAGCCACTCCTGGAGGACCGCCACGTCGCCTTCCTGGGAATTGACGCGGCGGACAAGTTCGAGACTGCTCTCGAGCTTCTTCCGCTTTCGCTGGACCTTCTGCGCGTTGCGCTGGTCGTTCCAGAATCCGGGTTCGGTGATCTCCAGGTCCACGACCGCCAGATCCGCCCCTATCTTCGTTTCGTCAAAGATAGCCGCGGACGTCCGCAGCCCTCGCTTTGAGCTCGAGACAGAGCTCGCTGATTTCGTCTTTCAATTGGGATTCCCGTGGCTTTCCGGCAGAGACTTCTGCGGCGAAGCCTCAAGTCTATTCGA
>JANNJB010000661.1:0-4415 GCA_031405615.1 Vicinamibacteria bacterium
GCTCCGGCCGGAGTAAATCCGGCCTGCGCTGGGTTCGGCATTCATCCGATTAACCGGATGGACGGGTGGAGTCGTAAAATCCGCGGGTCATGAAAGAACCACGGACGCTCGAAGAACTGAGCTCCCAGCGGATTGCCATCATCGATGGCGCGATGGGGACCATGCTTCAGCGGGAGAGCCTCACCGAGGAGGACTATCGGGGCGAGCGTTTCAAGGACGCGACGAAACTGTTCAAGGGCAACTCCGATCTGCTTGTCCTCACCCGGCCCGACATCGTTGAGAAGATCCACCGCGCGTACCTCGACGCCGGGGCCGACCTCATCGAGACCAACACCTTCAGCGCGCAGGCGATCTCACAGGCCGACTACGGCCTCGAGGACTTGAGCTATGAACTGAACTTCGAGGGGGCGAAGCGCGTCCGCGCCGCGATCGACGCGTACCTCGCGGACGGTGGGCAGGGGCCGAAGTTCGTGGCGGGGTCCCTCGGGCCGATGAACCGAACCACGTCGATGTCCCGCGACGTGGACAACCCGGGGGCTCGCGACGTCACCTTCAATGACGTGAAGCTGGCCTATCGCGACCAGGTTCGCGGCCTTCTCGACGGCGGTTCCGACCTCCTCCTCGTCGAAACCGTCTTCGACACCCTGAACGCCAAGGGCGCTCTTTTCGCGATCGAGGAGATCTTCGAGGAGCGGGGATCGCGCGTGCCCGTTCTCCTCTCGGTAACAATCACCGACCAGAGCGGACGCACGCTCTCCGGCCAGACCATCGAAGCGTTCTGGAACTCCGTCTCTCACTTCCCGCTCTTCTCCGTGGGGATCAACTGAGCGCTGGGCGCCACGCAGATGAGGCCTTTCATGGAGGAACTCGCCCGCATCGCGTGGGTGCGGACGAGTTGCTATCCAAACGCGGGACTGCCCAACGCCTTCGGCGGCTTCGACGAGACGCCGGAAACGATGTCCGCGGCCATGACCGACTTCGTCAAAGGCGGATGGCTGAACCTCGTTGGGGGTTGTTGCGGCACGACGCCTGAGCACATCGCGGCCCTCAAGGCGCTCGCCGATGGCGTGACGCCGCGCGTTCCTCCCGACAAAACGCCTCTCCTGCGATTGTCGGGGCTCGAGGCGGTCACGGTTCGCCCGGAGTCGAACTTCGTCAACGTGGGCGAGCGGACGAACGTCACGGGGTCGCCGAAGTTCGCGAAGCTCGTGCTGGAAGGGAACCTCGACGAGGGGGTTCGGATCGCGCGGCAGCAGGCGGAAAGCGGCGCCCAGATCATCGACGTCAACTTCGACGAGGGCATGCTCGACTCCGAGAAGACCATGCGCGACTTCCTGAACCTGCTGGCGAGCGAACCGGACGTGGCGCGCGTGCCGATCATGATCGACTCGTCGAAATGGTCGGTCATCGAGTCCGGTCTGCAGTGCCTTCAGGGCAAGGGGGTCGTGAACTCGATCTCCCTCAAGGAGGGAGAGGAGAGCTTCAAGAAACAGGCGAAGCTCGTCCGCCGGTACGGCGCGGCGGTGATCGTCATGGCTTTTGACGAGAAGGGCCAGGCCGACAACACCGAGCGCCGGGTTGCGATCGCCGAACGCGCCTACCGCATCCTCACTGAGGAGATCGGTTTTCCGCCCGAGGACATCATCTTTGACCCGAACGTCCTCACCGTGGGCACGGGTATCGAAGAACACGCGAACTACGTGGTCTCATTCATCGAGTCGACGCGCCTGATCAAAGAGCGCTGCCCTCACGCCAAGGTGAGCGGAGGCATCAGCAATGTGTCGTTCGCGTTCCGCGGCCAGAACGCGGTGCGCGAAGCGATGCACACCGCTTTCCTCTATCACGCGGTGAAGGCAGGCCTCGACATGGGCATCGTCAACGCCGGCCAGCTCGGCGTGTATGAGGAGATCGACCGCGAACTGCGCGATCTCGTCGAGGATGTGCTTTTGAACCGCCGGCCGGATGCCACCGAGCGTCTCTTGAACTTCGCGTCGTCGATGAGCGTCGGGGGCGAGGCCAGGAAAGTGGCGGCGGAAACCTGGCGGAGCCTGCCCCTTGAGGGCCGTCTTCAACATGCTCTCGTCGCCGGGAACGCCGACCACATCGAGACCGATGTCGCCGAGGCTCTTGCGAAGTACGGCAAGCCGCTGCGCGTGATCGAGGGTCCGCTGATGGACGCGATGAGTGTGGTCGGCGATCTCTTCGGCTCGGGCCGGATGTTCCTGCCCCAGGTGGTGAAGAGCGCGCGGGTCATGAAGAAGGCCGTGGCCTGGCTCCAGCCCTACCTCGAGGCGGACAAGGCCACCAGTTCGGCCGCGGGCAAGGTGCTGCTCGCGACCGTGAAGGGCGACGTGCATGACATCGGTAAGAACATCGTGGGCGTCGTCCTCGCCTGCAACGGCTACGAGATCATCGACCTCGGCGTGATGGTCCAGTGCGACGAGATCCTGCGAGTCGCGAAGGAGAAAAACGTCGACGTCATCGGCCTTTCCGGCCTCATCACGCCTTCGCTCGACGAGATGGTGCATGTGGCATCCGAGATGAAGCGGCTCAAATTCACGGTTCCCCTCCTCATCGGCGGCGCGACGACGTCGCGGGCCCATACCGCGGTCAAGGTCGCTCCTGCCTTCGACCAGCCGGTGGTGCACGTGCTCGATGCCTCGCGAGCGGTGGGCGTGCTCACGCACCTCAAGTCGGAGGCGCGACAGGCGTTTGTGGATGAGAACCTGCGCGACCAGGAGCGGCTCCGCGCTGACTACGCGAAGAAGCTCTCACAGAGGGTCCTGGCCCCCCTTTCGGAAGCGCGGGCGAAGAAGTTCGCGACCGACTGGAAGACCTACGCGCCGGCCGTCCCATCGTTTCTGGGCGTGAAGCATCTTGATGTGCCGGTGGCCGAACTGACGCCGCTCATCGACTGGTCGCCCTTCTTCGCGGCCTGGGAACTGGTGGGCACGTACCCGAAGATCTTCGACCACCCGAAGTGGGGCGATCGCGCGAAGGAAGTCTTCGCGGACGGCCAGGCCATGTTGAACGAGATGTCCCGGCCAGGCGCGCTGCGGGTGCAGGCGAGCCTGGGCCTGTTCAAGGCGGCGTCCAATCATCATGACGATATCGAGGTCGCTACGGACAGCGGGCGAGTTGAGCTTCACACCCTGCGGCAGCAGGTGAAGAAGCAGACGGACGAGCCTTACGTGGCGCTCTCCGATCTCATCGCGCCCATCGATACCGGGGTGCCCGACACGATCGGGGCCTTCGCGGTGGCGGTGACGGGCGGTCTCGACGAGATGGTCGCCGGGTTCGAGAAGGATCATGACGACTACCGGTCGATCCTCGCGAAGACTCTGGCCGACCGCCTCGCGGAAGCGGCGGCGGAATGGGTCCATCGGGAGGCCCGTCGGGCGTGGGGAATCGACGCAGATCTTGCGATCGAGGACCTCGTCCGCGAGAAGTACCGCGGGATCCGGCCGGCTCCCGGGTATCCCGCGCAGCCCGATCATTCGGAGAAGGCCGTCCTGCTCGATCTTCTGGGGGGAACCTCGAAGACCGGCATCACCCTGACGTCGAGCTACGCCATGTCGCCCGGGAGCGCGGTCTCCGGTCTGATCTTCTCGCACCCCGCCTCGCGGTACTTCTCGGTGGGGCCGATCGGGGATGATCAGGCCGACGACTACGCCCGGAGGAAGGGTGTCCTGGTGAAGGATCTGGCCAGGCTTCTCGGGTCGGCGCTCGCGTGACCGTCGCGTGACGATCCCGAGACGATCCCGCGACCGGGGTTTCTCTCGGAGCGGCCTCGCGCCGCTGGCTTTGAACGACGGCGAGCCAACAAACAGGCCTTGAAAGTCTGGCGCTCAAGAAACTATATAAGACCTTTCCTTCCCCGAAAAAATTCTCGGGATTTCTTCGCCGCGTACAGCGCGGGCGCCATGCGGGTGGGGCGTCGTGAGTGCCTAAAAAGCCCAGTGAGAGCAGGGTTGACAGTATTTCCGGGCGCTCACTAGGCTTCGCGTCCCTCAAAGCCTCATCCACCGACGGCGTTGAGCGAAACCAGCAATAAATGTTCGATCTCACATTCAGTCTTCTAGAGGGCGGCCTTCCCCAGCAGGGGAGACTGGTCGTCTTCTTCCGCTTCACGACTCCCGCTAGGATCGTGCGGTCGGGCATGCTGAACTACGACTGCGCCGAGGGGCGCTTTCTGGGTCCCCAGCGCAATCCCCAGCTCATGGACGCGGCTAAAGACTTCATCCGCACCGTCGACTCGGGAAGCCCGCTCCCCCACGAGAAGACCGCCTGAAAAGGGCCCGCACTGCGGGAATCGATACGGGGCTGCGTGGTAAACTCCGCCTCCGCTTTCCGGGAATGGCTGCGGTTTGTGCGGCCTTTCTGTCGCGGTTTCCATTACGAGGTGTTGGTTTAGA
>JANNJB010000662.1:0-7413 GCA_031405615.1 Vicinamibacteria bacterium
GCGCCTGCCCCGCAGGCCGCGGCACCGGCCTCAGGAGGCGCACCCGCGTCAGCGGCTCCTGTTCCCGCAGCTACGGCTGCACCGGTTCCCGCAGCGCCCAAGCCGGCGGCTCCCCCTCCTAAACCAGGTCCCGTCCCTGACGCGCCCGCTGCCCCTCAAGCCGTGCTCTCCCAGGGCGGCGGTCGCATCAAGGCCTCGCCTCTGGCGAAGAAGGTCGCGGCGGAGAAGCAACTTCACATCGAAGAGATCCCTGGATCGGGCCCGGGGGGACGCATCGTGAAGCGCGACGTGGAGGCGTTTGTCCCCGCCGCTCCGCACGCCTCGAGTTCTTCGACGGCATCAGCCTCACGGCCCGTCCCGTCGGTCGTGGTGACGCCCGGCGTCTCGCAGACCGTTCCTCTCTCCAGCATGCGGAAGACCATCGCGAAGAGGCTCTCAGAGAGCTTCTTCAACTCGCCGCATTTCTATGTCACGGTTGACGTCGACATGGACCGCGCTGTCGATCTCCGCGCCCAACTCAAAGAAGCGGGCGAGAAGATCAGCGTGAACGACTTCATCGTCCGCGCCTGCGCTCTGGCATTGCGCGCGGTTCCGCAGGTCAACGCGTCGTGGGCTCCGGCTCCGGATGGCTCAAGTGAAGCCATTGTTCTCAATGGCGATGTCCACGTCGGTATCGCGGTCGCGCTCCCCGACGGACTCATCACGCCGGTCGTTCAGTTCGCCGATCAGAAGCCTCTCGCCGCCATCGCCTCCGAAGTCCGTGAACTGGCGGAACGTGCGAAAAGCAAGAAGCTCAAGCCGGAGGAGTACACCGGGGCGACGTTCACGATCTCGAACCTCGGAATGATGGACGTCCACGAGTTCACCGCGATCATCAATCCCCCGGGTTCTGCCATCCTCTCCGTCGGCGGCGTCCGCAAGGAAGCGGTCGTCGGCGCGAACGATCAGATCAAGGTCGGCCACCGCATGAAGATCACGCTCGGGTCGGACCACCGGGTCATCGACGGCTCGGTCTCGGCGACATTCTTGGGTGAAGTGAAGCGGCTTCTTCAGAGCCCGGCGCTGCTCCTGGTGTAGGGGCTTGCTGCGCAAGCCCGCCCGGACGGGGGCTTGAACGTTGCCGCACGCAGGATGCGGGCGCCTCCGTTACCGCGGCAGAAGGAAGTAAGTGCCCGTGTCGTCCATTCGGAATGAGGTGACCACGATGATGTAGTTGCCGGCGGGGAAGGTGCCGTCGATGAGCGCCATCAACCCCTCCCCGTTGTCATCGTTGGTTCCGACAATATTGAGGCAGGGGTTCAAGGGATTGAAACTTCCCCTATACAGATGCAGGTAGGTATCGAACAGCGTTCCGCCCGGGAGTGTTTGGATTCGCCATGGTCCCCCGGGGTGCGAGACCGGGTGTCTGTCGTAGAAGTAGGTCCCGGTAGTGATCGAGCAGGACACCGGGTCAGGCAGGGCGAAGTTGCCGCTGGCTCGGGTGAAGACCTCATCCTCCTGATCGAGAGAACCCTCGATGGTTCCGGGCGGATTGGGAGTCGGGGTCGTTCCGGGAGTCGGCGTGGTTCCAGGAGTCGCAGTCGGTGTCGGTGTGGGTGTTCCAGGAAACCCGGGGCCTGGACCCAGCGTCGAGGACGTGGGGGGGCGCCTGGCCCGCCCGGACCGGGACCACCAGGGCCGCCTTGACAGGGGCCGGTATTGGGCCCCGGGACTCCTGGGCACGGTCCGATCGGCGAGGACGTTGGAATGGCAATCGACGAGGTCACACCCCCGTCTTTATCCGCTACGACCACCGCCGAGGGTGAGGTCACGGAGGACTCCGGCTTGGACTGGCAGGCGATCGCCGCGAACGCGCCGATCAGGACCGCGGAAAGGAAGACTGTCTCCTTTTTCATGACGGAGCGCCCTCACGATGACGCGGGGACACAAATGCCCGAGATCGAAGGCCAAGAGGGTGACACGTCGACCCCCGGGATGTCAAGCGGAACCTGAGCGTCAGGCGACCAAACTCACATCAAAACGCGAAATCTCCGCTCAGTTTCTTCACCGCGGCCATGGCTGTAGCCAGGGTGCCGGCGACATCGCCGATGTTCGTGGGCACAACGAGTGTGGTCGAGCTCTTCGCGATGTTCCCGAACTGCGCGATGTACTGCTCGGCCAGGCGAAGCTGGATGGCTTCGTAACCGCCCGACTGCTTGACCGCGTTGGCAACCGCGGCGATGGCTTCGGCCTGGGCATTGGCAACCGACCGGATGGCCGCGGCCTGACCCTCGGCCTCGTTCACCTGCTGCTGACGACGCGCTTCGGACGCCTTGATGACCTGCTGCTTCTGGCCTTCGGCGGAGTTGATCGCGGCGTCGCGCTCGCCTTCCGAGGTCAGAATCACGGAGCGCTTCTCGCGCTCCGCCCGCATTTGCTTTTCCATCGCCGCGATGATGTCCGTCGGCGGCTTGATGTTCTTGATCTCGTAGCGCAGGACCTTGACGCCCCACGAATCGGAGGCCTTGTCGACCTCGGCCACCACGCGCTGGTTGATGTGGCCGCGAGCTTCAAACGTGTTGTCGAGTTCGATCTGACCCACTTCACTGCGCAGCGTGGTCTGGGCGAGCTGGGAGATGGCGAAGAGGTAGTTGGAGATGCCGTAAGAGGCGCGCTCGGGATCGAGGACCTTCAGATAGAGAATGCCGTCGACGCCGACCATGACGTTGTCGCGCGTGATGCACTCCTGCTCGGGAATGTCGATGGCCTGTTCCTTGAGGGTGTGGCGGTAGCGGATCGACTCGACGAAGGGCATCAGGATGTGAAAGCCCGCGTCGAGGGTCTTGCTATACCGGCCCAGGCGCTCCACGATAATGGCGCTCTGCTGAGGCACCACGATGGCGGTCTTCATGAACAGCACGAAGATGCCGATAACGAGGAAGAGGACGACCCAAGTACCCATAGCTTCGATGACTCCTTATTCTTATTCTTTTTCTTTTTCGACGATGAGATTGAGACCGTCCATCTTGATGACGCGAAGGCGATCGCCTTTCCTGACGCCGGCCGGATCCTGACACAGGGCGCTCCACGAGGCGCCCCGGAGCTCCACTTTCCCTCGGGCGTCGGCCCCGAAAGCCTCGAGGGCAATCGCCGTCCCTCCAACAATCTGGTCGACCTTGGAGGGCTGGCTCTCGAACTTCTTCCTCAACACGGGTCGCAGGGCCAGGATCATGGCGGTGCCGAGAATGACAAAGGTGAGCCATTGCGCGGGGCCGGACTGCAGAACCCCGAAGTTGACGAGCACGGCCACGACGAAGGCCGCGATCCCGAAAAGAACGGTGAAGAAACCTCCGGGCGTGAGTATCTCGAAAACGAGAAGCCCGACGCCGAAGATGACCCAAAGAGCCCAGGACATGGCAATCACTTCCGGGAATAGTAACCTTAAAATCGACGGTCGCTCAGACGAGCTCAAAGGCCGCGGCTAGGCCCATCCCGCCGCTGATGCACAGCGTCGCGAGGCCGTACCGGGTTTTTGTCCGCGCCATCTCGTGAACCAGGGTCACCACAATCCTCGTTCCCGTGCAGCCGATGGGGTGCCCGAGCGCGATCGAGCCGCCATTGACGTTCAGTCGATCCGGTTCGAAGCGCAGTTCCCGGTCGCAGCCGAGAACCTGGGCAGCGAAAGCCTCGTTGGCCTCGATCAGACCGAAGTCGTCGAGCTTCATTTTCAGGCGTCCGAGGAGAAGCCGCGTGGCCGGCACGACGCCGATTCCCATGATCTTCGGATCCACGCCGGCCGCGGCCACGCCGAGGATGCGCACGATCGGCGACGCCTTGAGCGCCTTCAAGCCCGACTCCGAGCACACCAGAACGGCGGCGGCGCCATCCGTGATGCCGGAGGAGTTGCCCGCGGTCACCGTGCCGCCTGCCTTCTTGAAGACCGGCGCGAGTTTCCTGAGGCCTTCTATCGTGGAGTCGGCTCGCGGATGTTCATCGGTCTCGATCACCGCGGAGGTTTTCCCCTGCCGCACCTCGACCGCGACGATCTGCGAATCGAATCGCCCCTCGCGCTGGGCCAACGCCGCCCGGTGCTGCGAGCGCAGCGCGAAGGCATCCTGTTCCTCGCGGGAAATCGAGTGGATCTCGGCAAGGCGTTCGGCGGTCTCGCCCATCAGCATGTCGGCAAGCGGGCATGCGAAGCCATCCTTGTACATGCCGTCCGTGACTTCCTGCGCCCCCATCTTCGATCCCCATCGCGCGCTGGTGAGGAGATAGGGCACCCGGCTCATCGACTCCGTTCCGCCCGCGAGGACCGCCGATGCGTCGCCGTCGCGCACCGCACGGAAGGCGAGGTCGATGGCCTTGAGGCCGCTGCCGCAGGCCATGTTCAAGGTCATGGCGGGCACGGTTTCACCAAGACCCGCGCGGAACGAGATCTGGCGGGCGACGTTTGGACCACCGCCGGCCTGTCGGGCGCAACCGATGATCGCTTCGGTAACCAGGGCCGGGTCGGCGCCGGACCGATCGAGGACAGCCTTTGCGGCATGGACGCCGAGGTCCGCGGCGGAGAGCGAGGAAAGTCCGCCTCCGTATCGACCGATGGGCGTGCGCACAGGTGCGACCAGATAGACGGACATCTAGTCGCGGTTGGCGCGCCTGAGGCGGACGGGTAGACCGATCGCGGCCTCGAACCGCTCCGCCGCCGAACTCTGGTTCACCGCGATCTCGATGCGGCCCGCGGATCCAAGGTAGGCGCAGGCGTCGTCCTCGGGAACATCTCCGAAGGTGCTCACCACGGGAACCACAACCCGATTCACCTCGGCCACGATCTCGGTCAGATCCCCGCCCACCCCCTGGAGCAGTTTCTCCCAAGGCCCGCCGCCGAGGCTCGTGACCAGGTTTCCGAACACGTCCACGTAGATGACGTGACCTTCAAGAGCCCCATCTTCGACGAACTGGGGTTTTGGGAACTCGAAATGGAAGGCATCCTCGACCTTCGGCCCGACCTCCTCGAAGGCGGTGCCCCGCACCAGGGCGCCCGCGACCGGGCCGAAGACGTCGCGACCGTGAAACGTGGGCGCGACATTCGAACGAAACAGGCCGGCGTTGGTGAGTTCGCGAACCTCGGCCTCCGGGTGGTCGATGAGGATGAAGCTGAGGATGCCGTTGTCGGGCCCCACGAAGAAATAGCCGCCCGCGCGGACCGCGATGCCGCGCCGGTTCGTGCCGACACCGGGATCCACCACCGCCACGAACGCGGTCCCCGCGGGAAATGCGGTGACGCTCGCGCGCAGGACGAAGGCGGCCTCAGGAATGGCATGGCGGCCGATGTCGTGCGAGATGTCGACCACCTGGGCATCGGGGCAGGCGGAGAGGACCGCGCCGCGAAGTGAACCCGCGTATTGGTCCCTCGTTCCGTAGTCCGTGAGCAGCGCGACGATCTTCGGCATGGGTCTAGTCGGGATTCTAGCTAGACTTTCCCCGAAGGCTGCGACAAACCAACAAATGAACTCCCTCACTTCGCTGTACCGGCCGTCGCTCGCCCTTCTCACCGACCTGTATCAGCTGACCATGGCCTACGCCCATTGGAAGACCGGCTCGTACAGGAAGGAAGCGGTTTTCCATCTCTATTTCCGCAACCACCCGTTCGCGGGTGGCTTCACGGTGGCGTGCGGTCTCGCACGCGCGAAGGAGTTCATCACCGACTTCCGCTTCTCGGACGACGACCTCGCGTATCTGCGTACCCTGGGAGGTCAGGATGGCAGCCCGCTGTTCGACGAGGGTTTCGTCGAGTACCTTCGCGAGCTGAAGCTCGATTGCGACATCGACGCGGTGGACGAAGGCCGCGTGGTCTTCCCCTCGACGCCGCTGGTCCGCGTCCGCGGACCCATCATCGCCGCGCAGTTGCTGGAGACCCCGCTCCTCAACGTCATCAACTTCGAGACGCTGATCGCCACCAAGGCGGCGCGCATCGCCATCGCGGCCCGCGGCGAGCCGGTGATGGAGTTCGGGCTCCGACGGGCTCAGGGCATCGATGGGGCGCTGGCGGCGAGCCGGGCCGCCTACATCGGGGGCTGCAGCGCCACCTCGAACGTCCTCGCGGGACGGCTCTTCGGCATTCCCGTCAAGGGCACGCACTCCCACAGCTGGGTGATGGCGTTTGGCAGCGAGAAGGAGTCGTTCGAGCAATACGCGGCGGCGAGCCCGGGAAACTGCGTGTTCCTCGTCGACACCTTCCACTCCCTTGACGGCGTCACGCACGCGATCGAAGTCGGCCGGAAGCTGAAACAGGCGGGCCATAAGCTCGGTGGCATCCGGCTCGATTCCGGCGACCTCGCTTATCTCTCGATCGAGGCGCGGCGGATGCTCGACGAGGCAGGATTCGAAGACGCGGCCATCGTCGCGAGCAACGAACTCGACGAGAACATCATCAACAGCCTGCGTGAACAGGGCGCGAAAGTCTCCATCTGGGGCGTGGGCACAAGGCTCATCACCGGCCACGACCAGTCGGCGATGGGCTGCGTGTACAAGCTCTCCGCGGTGAAAGACCCGGGGGGACCGTGGCGAGCGAGGATGAAACTCTCCGAACAGGCGGCGAAGGTCTCGAACCCCGGCATTCAGCAGGTGCGGCGGTTCTCGAGCGGTTCCGAGTTCGTGGGCGACATGATCTGGCACGAGGAGCCGGACACGGAAACGCCGCCTTCGTCTCTTATGATCGACCCGCTGGACATGACGCGGCGGCGTACGTTTTCGTCCAGCCACCTTCACGAAGACCTGCTGCGCCCGATTTTCCGCAAAGGCGAGCTGGTCAGTCCGCCGGAAACTCTCGCGCAGGTCCGCGACCGCGTTCAGGCGGACCTGGCCTCGTTCCACCAAGGGATCAAGCGCTTCGTGAACCCGCACATCTACCCGGTGGGCCTCGAGGAATCGCTTTTCAAGATGCGTTCCGACCTCATGCTGCGTCTACGCAATCTCCGTGCGGACGGCAATTTCGACTGAGCAGAGGCGAGACACGATGCCGGAGATTCCCGAACACTACGATCCAACGCACGCGCGGCAGTTCGCCTACCGTCCTGACGCGCAGAAGTTGTTCGAAGCCGCGACCGCGTTCCGGCGCGAACATCACCTCCTTCCCGCCGCGTCCGACGTCCGCCGAAATCATCTCGTCCTCATCGACGTCCAGCGCGACTTCTGCTTTCCGGAGGGGACGCTGTACGTGGGTGGGCGCAGCGGCCACGGGGCGCTCGACGACAACGACCGGATCGCCCGCTTCATTTACGGGAACCTGGGCGCGATCAGCGAGATCACCTGCACCCTCGATTCGCACCTGCCTTTCCAGATCTTCTTCGCACCCTTCTGGGTCGATCGTTCCGGCTCGCCGCTCTCGCCCCATCGCACGATCTCGGTCGACGAGATCCGCTCGGGCGACGTGCG
>JANNJB010000663.1:0-8150 GCA_031405615.1 Vicinamibacteria bacterium
CGTTGACCGCGTCGAACGAGCCGAACCGTTTGTGGATGTTGTTGACTGTGATCATGGAAGGGGGCGAAGCCGTGGGCCGGGGCGGCGCCAGCAGCTCTCTTTGCTCTCGGGCAGCGGAAGGTCGAGGGCGAGGGTCGGCAGTTCGGGCCGGTCGGAGCCCACCAGCGCGGCGGTATTCGTCTGCGCCGGGCCGTCGACCATCTCGAGAACCTTGATCTTCGCGCGGCCGAGCAGGGGAAGGATCGCGGCCTGGCGATCGAAGCCGCCGCGCGCCATGCGGACGTGGCTGACATCGGCGGGGAACTGGTTCAGCGTGGGGTCGACGGGAATCCACACGCCGGTCTTCCCGTCGGTGGTGGATCTGGCGTCGCCCACGAAGACCTCGGGCCACGCGTGATAGTAGAAAGCGCCCCGCATGCTGACCAGACCAATGGCGACACGCGCGGGAATGTTCGCGGCGCGGGCCATCGCGACATAAAGCGCGGTGTGTTCGTTGCAGTCGCCCACGCGGGTGCGCAGCACTTCAACCGCGGACGGGATGCTCATGGTGGGCTTCTTTTCGAGCACCGCGTTCACGTAGCGGACCAGCAGTTCGGCTTTCTTTCGCGCGGTGGCGTTCTCACCCACGCGTTCGAGCGCCTTCGCGGTCTCGGCGATGATCTCCGGGGCATCGCTCTCGATGAACGGTTCGCTCATCAGCGCGATCTGAATGTCGTCGGGAATCGGACCGGCTCTCAGGTTTCGCGGATCTACGATCTCCACGATGTTGCCGGTCACGGTCTGGCCCGCGCCGTTGAGTTCCTCGGGGGTCCCTGGCAGTTCCGCTCCGGAGAACTCGAGACGCAGGCGCGTCAGGCCCGCCGCGTCCTCGATGTTCCGCTTCGTCTCGGGCTGAATCGCCGCGGTCTCGATCATGTCCGCCTTGATCTCCGACGACATCGCCAGCGCGGTGGCCCGCTCGCGGCTCTCGCGGATCACCACCATGCCCATCGTGCTCTCTTCCTTGACGATTTCGCCCACCTCGGTGATCCATGAAGTGGCGGAGATGCCGGCGTACGTCATCTGCATCTTGAACGCGGGCATGGGCCGGTCGAGGATGCGGACCACTTCGCGCTTTCCGATCTCGATCGTCGCCATGCCGTTGGTGAGCGTCGCGGGGTCGAAGATCTGGATCTGATGCCGCGCGCCTTCGGTGAGGCCCATCGCGAGGATCCGCTTCGGCAGGTTGAGCGAGAGTACCGGCGGCTCTTTCAAGTCGATGGTCCGCGAACGTTCGCCCCCGCCGGGCGACGCGACCTTGATGAGCAGCCGCGTGGGGTTCTCGAGCGCTCCCTTGATCGCGATGGGGCCAGTGCCCGGGTCGAGCGAGAAGGAGAAGTCCTTAAGCGAGTACTGCGCATCGACGTTCACCTCGGTCTTGAGCTTCGACGCGATGCTGTCGCCCATCAGCGTGATGATCATCCGCCCGTCTTCCTGAAGCTTGAAGCCGCCCTCCGGCCGCTCGGTCATCTGGCTCACCGAGAAGCCGATCTTCTCGCCGCGGTAGTAGATGCCGCTCCAGCGCGCCCGCTCGCCGTACGCGGCGAGGTCGGAGGTGAGTGCGAGGGCGGTCTGCTCCGTCGCCTTGCGGACCACAAACACCATGGCGCCGACCCAGACAACGAGGGTGATCAGCGACAACGGGGCCGCGATGCCCTTGGGGAGGGAGGGCCACCGTGTGAGGAGTCGCTCGATCAAGGGGGGAGATTGTACGATCCCCTTATGCCGGACCTGAAGCGATACGACCTGACGACCCCGGAACTCTCCTCCGACCAGGAGCGCGAGTCCGCCGAGCGTCTTTTCGACGGCGCTCTCGTCATCTATCCCACCGACACGCTTTACGCCATCGGCTGCCGCGCTCTCGACGGCGCCGCGGTGCTGCATCTGCGACGCGCGAAGGGCAGGGAAGCGGACAAACCGCTGCCGGTGATCGTCGCGGATGTGGCTCAGGCGCGGTCGATCGCTGCGTCATGGCCGGCCGCGGCGCAGCGCCTGGCCGAGGTCTTCTGGCCCGGGCCGTTGACGCTCGTGGTTCCCGCGGGGTCGAACCTCCCGCGCGAGCTTCTCGCCGGCGCAACGAGTGTCGCGATGCGCGCACCTGCCTCGCGCCTCGCCCGCAACCTGGCGCGCGCCGCGGGCCCACTCGTCTCCACCTCGGCGAATCTGGCGGGCGAGCCGCCCTGCGCGACGGTCGATTCCGCCGCGGCGGCATTCCCTCTCGCGACACTCGCGTTCGATGTGGGTCCGCTCGCAGGAGACCCGTCGACCATTGTCGACGTGTGTGATCCGGGCGGCGAGGTCAGTGTGGTGAGGCTGGGTCGAGTGAGTGTGGAGGCGATAGAAGCGGCACTCGGCAGGCCGCTCGGGACGAGTTAGCGCAATCGGCGTACAATCCGGCCACACGGGAAAAAGAGATGGTGGACGACACTCCCCACGGAGCCAACGGCGGCGATCCGCACGCGGGTGCGTCGGATCGTCTCAACAGCTGGAAAGAGATCGCGACGTACCTCGGCAAGGGCGTCCGCACGGTGCAGCGGTGGGAGGCGCAGATGGGCCTGCCCGTCCGCCGCCTCGGCCGTGAAGGCGGCGAGATCGTCTACGCCCTTCGCAGCGAGATCGATGCGTGGATTCTCAAGGGAGGCAAAGCGATCGCGTCCGATGCGCTTCCCGCGATTGAGCCAGCGGCGATGGAAGAGCCTCTCGTAGCGCCGCCCATCGATATCCCGGTTCTGCCGCCTCCTCCTCCACCCTCGCGCTCGGCCGCTCCACCCTGGGTGTGGGGCGTTCCCGTCCTCATCGGGCTGATCGGTCTCGCGATGACGGGTGGTCAGGCCGTGATGACCGCCGCGGGTCCGCCCTTGGGGCCGGCTCCGAGTTCGAGCCTGTCGCCGCAGCCCGGCGACGCGATCGGCGCCAACCCCGTCGGCGCCTCATTCGAAAGCGACATGCTCACGGCCTGGAGCGTTGCGAGCAAGGTGATCTGGACGATGCGCATTCGCGCCGGCATCGACGATCGCCTCGACACGCGGATCCCGCTCCCCGGCGGCCGCATCTTCACCCGCATCGCCGTCGCCGATCTGGAAGGCGATGGCCGCAACGAGGTCCTTCTGCTGACAAACGCGTTTTCGGGTTCGGGCGACAGTCTGCGCGTTTTCAACTCAGACGGGTCGGCGCGCTTCATGCACACGCCGGGCCGGCCCGTGACGTACGGCTCCGAGAGCTATCCCGGCTACAACGCCAATGGCATTCACCTGCTGCAGGATGGCGACGGGTCACCCGAACTATGGCTGACCGCCGCGCACGTCCCCTGGTTTCCGAGCATCCTCCAGCGGATCTCCCCCAGCGGCGAAGTGAGGTCGGAGTACTGGAGCAACGGCCACATCATCAGCGTGCGGCCGGCCACGCTGCGCGGCCGCTCTTTCCTGCTGGTGGGCGCGTACCATAACGAAACCCGGGGAGGGAGCCTCGCCATCCTCGACAGGGAGCGCGCGACGGGCACCGCACCCGCCGAGACCGCGGACTTCCGATGCCTCGATTGCGCCGAGGGCGCGCCGGCCGAGTTCCTCGTCTTCCCACGCGCGGACATCACCAAGGAGATGACGCAAGGGCAGGGCACAGCGTCGGTCATCGACGCGCGCCTGGTGGGGCAGACGAATCTGGTGATCACGGTCAACCAGGCGGGGACAAAGATCCCGGGGGAAACGGAGCCGGTCAGCGGCACGCTCAACTACACGCTCTCGGTGGAGGATCTGCAGTTGCGGGCGTTCCTGCCGGGTTGGGGGTTCCTCGCCATCCACAAGGAGTTCCACCGCGCGGGACGGCTGAACCACGCTTTCGGTCCCGGGGAGGAAGCGGAGTTGAAGGGGATCCTGCGGTGGGATGGGAAGCGGTTCGTGCCGCTTGCGGAGTCACGCCGCGAGATGCTTTTCGCGAGGGATAGAAGGGCGCCTTCGGGGCGGGTGCGGTCGTAACCGGCTCTACCGCGTCCGCGGTGTAGTCTCATATCGACCCCCGTGAGCGCCAAATCGAAAACCGGACGGCACGAACGTGCCCTGATCTGCGGGACCTACCGAACGAGCCGGGAGCGTGAGGCCGCCGCCATTTCTCTCGAGGAGATGAGGCTGCTGGCCCAGAGTGCCGGCGCCACAATCGTGGACGTCATCTCGCTGGAGATAAAACGTCCCGATTCGGCCACCTACTTCGGCAGCGGCAAGGTGGATGAACTCAAGGAGATGGTGCAGCTAAAGGAAGTCACCATCGTCATGATCGACGCCGAGCTGTCGCCGGTCCAGGCCCGCAACCTCGAGACGAAACTCGACGTGAAGGTCCTCGATCGCACCGAATTGATTCTCGACATCTTCGCCCAGCGGGCGAGGTCGCGCGAGGGCCGCCTCCAAGTCGAACTGGCCCAGCTTCAATACCTGATGCCGCGGCTCACCGGCAAAGGCGTGTCGCTTTCGCGGCTCGGCGGCGGTATCGGCACCAGAGGCCCCGGCGAGACGAAGCTCGAGACCGATCGCCGGCGAATCCGCACCCGCGTCTCCGTGTTGAAGGAATCGATCGAACACGTCCGCCGCGAGCGAGGGACGCGCCGCGAAGGGCGTCGTCGTCGCGCGGAGCCCGTGGTCTCACTCGTCGGCTACACCAACGCGGGGAAGTCGAGCCTCTTCCGCGCCCTCACCGGCGAGGAGAAGGTGGAGATTTCGGACCGCCTGTTCATGACTCTCGATCCGCTGATGCGCGGCGTCCGCATCGGGGAACGCGAGAACATCGTTCTCGTCGACACCGTCGGTTTCATCCGCAGCCTTCCCCACGGCCTCGTGGCCGCGTTCCGCGCGACCCTTGAAGAGGTGGTCGAGGCCGATCTCGTCCTGCACGTCATCGACGGGACCGACCCCGAGATGAAGGAGAAAGAGAAGGCGGTGCGCGAAGTCCTCGAGGAGATCGGGGCTGAAGAGTCGCCGAACCGGCTGGTGGTCATCAACAAGATCGACGGCGCGGATGAAGCGGCCCGTCTCTCCTTGCGGGCGGAGCGTCCCGACGCGGTCCAGCTCTCGGCTCTCACCGGCGAAGGCCTCGAGGCGCTGAAACGAACCATCGCCGAAACCCTCGACATGCTCCCAAGACCCGTGACCATAAGGGTCGACCCCAAGGACGAACGCCGGATCGCGAGCGTCTATCGTCATGCGAAAGTTCTTTCGCAAACCCGGGATGAGTTCGGCCAGGTCGTGCTCGAGGCCGAAGCCTCGGCTCGGGCTCTTGCAGCCATCGCATGAGAGGCGAGGCGCTCTTGAACCTCACCGGTCGCCGGTTCCGCGCGGCGAATTTCTGGATCTTCGCCCTCGCCTTCGCCCTCTTCGTACCTGCCTGCGGGCCCACCCGCGTGGAAGGCCCCAGGATCGACGATTCCGACTACATCTTCCCGGATCTTCCGCGTGGCGAGCTCGACTCGCGCGACGAGAAGGCGCTGCGGGGGGCGTGGACAGACGTGCTCACCGGCCAGACCGCCCGCGCTGAGCAGACTGTAGGCAGGCTTCTGACCGTGCGGCCGGAGCTGACCGCGGCCCAGGCCATCCTGGGCTTCGCGGCTCTCCGCGCTAACCGTCTCGATGATGCCTCGCAGATCTTCTCAACTCTCCTGAGCGCCGAACCGGAGAACGCGGTGGCGCTCGTCGGCCTGGCCTCGGTTCGGCGGAAGGCGGGTCTGCCCGATCAGGCCCTTCCTCTATATATCCGCGCCGAACGCATGCGGCCTCGCGACGGAGCGCTCGCCCGCAGAGTGGGGGAGATGAAGGTGGTGGTGGCCGAGGCGGCGATCGCGGAAGCGGGATCGCTCAACGCCGAGGGCCGCAAGGCCGAGGCGATAACCATGCTCGAGAAGGCCTTGACCGTGGCGCCCGAGTTGTCGCCGGTGCGCCTGGAACTCGCCGATCTCCTGGTCGAAGCGGGTCGGCGGACCGAGGCCCTGGCGGTTCTGGGAGCGACCCACGAGGCCGATCGAAACATCGCGCTTCGCATCGCCACGATCCGCTTCGAGGACGGGGAACTCGACGCGGCCGAGGCGGCCCTTAAACGCGGCCTGCGCAGCGTGGCCGAGGATGCCGAGGCCGCGGCCCTGCTGGCTCGTATCCTCGATCGCCGCGCCCTGCTGGCCCTTCCCGAGCCCCTGCGCGCCATCGGCGAGGCTCCCCGTGTGACCCGTGCGGAGCTGGCAGCACTCGTGGTGGTTCGCGTCGAAGCCCTCAAGTCGCGCGCTCCCAAAGTCGCGGGGGTCGTGGCGTCCGACCTTTCGCGAACCTGGGCCCGCCCCCAGGTGCTGCGCGCCATCGAACTCGGCCTCTTGGACGTCTATCCGAACCACACCTTCCAGCCCTCGGGCGCGGTGCGGCGGGGCGAACTCGCGGTGGTGGCGGCCCGGGTCCTCGATCACGTGGGGTGGGGAAGATCGAACGCGACGCCGCCCCGGGACATGTCGCCGTCGCACCTCCAGCACGCCTCCGTCCTGCGCGTCCTCGCCGCGGGAGTCATGCAGAGCACGCCCACGGGGGCGTTCGAGCCGTGGCGGATCGTGTCCGGGGCCGAGGCGAAGGCGGTGGTGGACGTCCTCGCCCGCCTCTCCGCTCAGCGCTGAAACCGTTTTCCTCGACTTCCTGTCTTGACTTCGCCCTGCTCTCCGGTAAACTCCGCAGTCCTGTTTAGAGGAGTGAGAGAAGTTTGCCTACCGTCAGCCAGTTGATTCGAACCGGACGCACCAAGCTCAAGTCGAAGACCGCGAGCCCGGCCCTGCAGGAGTCTCCCCAGCGGCGCGGCGTGTGCGTGCGTGTGTTCACGACCACCCCGAAAAAGCCCAACTCGGCGCTCCGCAAGGTGGCGCGCGTGCGGCTGACCAACGGCATCGAAGTCACCGCCTACATTCCAGGCGTGGGCCACAACCTCCAGGAACACTCGCTGGTCCTGATCCGCGGCGGCCGCGTCAAGGATCTTCCCGGCGTGCGTTACCACATCGTCCGCGGTTCGCTCGACGCCACCGGCGTCACCGGTCGCAAGCGGAGCCGCAGCAAATACGGCGCGAAACGTCCCAAGGCCGCCTAGTTTCAAAGCGCCCGGGCCACCCTTTTTCAAGGTTTCTGCCCGCAACAGTTTAGTTTTTAACAGTTTTCGTCTAAGATCGCCGTCCCCTCGCGGTCCGGTAAAGTCCGAGTCGCGAAGGAAAAGTTGTAACAAAATCAGAAGAAGCCTGGGAAATCCCGCCACAGAAGCTCTGAAGCAGCCCTAAAAAGCTGAATCAGCGATTGGGCGAAAGATCCTTGAGCCGCAAACTTTCGACGCTGCGAACGTCTTATTCGCGTCGAATCCCGAAGGGTGTCCCTTCCGGGCTTGTGCTCCAAGGGTCTTTGCAAAACCTAAGTTCCTGCAGGTTTTCCTCAAAGGCCGTCACCAAGTTTTCACGGTAGAAGTCTGGAGCGCTAAGCAATGCCACGTCGCGGCACCGTACCGAAGCGGGATGTCCTCCCCGATCCTCTCTACAACTCGACCCTCGTCACGAAATTCGTGAACTGCCTCATGAGCGAAGGCAAGAAGTCCACCGCTCAGCAGATCATGTATGGCGCGCTCAAGGCCATCCACGAGAAGACCCAGGACGATCCCCTCAAGCTCTTCAAGAAGGCGGTCGAGAACGTTAAGCCGACGCTTGAAGTGAAGAGCCGGCGCGTGGGAGGTTCGAACTACCAGGTTCCGATCGAGGTCAATCCCAACCGCCGCAATTCGCTCGGGATCCGCTGGATCATCAGCTACGCGCGCCTCCGTTCGGAGCGCGGCATGATCAACAAGCTCTCAAACGAACTGCTCGACGCGTCCAACCTTCGTGGCGGCGCCATGAAGAAGAAGGACGACGTCCACAAGATGGCCGAGGCCAACAAGGCCTTCGCGCACTACCGCTGGTAAGCGGTTCTCCCTTTATCTCCATCCAACAAAGACGCCTGAGAAAATAACGTGGCTGCCCGTACTACCTCTCTCGAAAAGACCCGCAACATCGGGATCGCCGCGCATATCGACGCCGGCAAGACCACGACCACGGAGCGCATTCTTTTCTACACCGGCGTCAATTACAA
>JANNJB010000664.1:0-15256 GCA_031405615.1 Vicinamibacteria bacterium
TTCGATATCCCCGCCCTTCGCGGCGTCGATTGCCTCGCACCGGGCGAGGCCATCACCGCTGCGGATCTGGAAGCAGCGGCTCGGCGGCAGGGCGTGCAGTGCCGCGCTGGTGACGTGGCGCTCGTGAGGTCAGGTTGGACGAAGCACTGGGGAGATCCGGACGCGTATCTTGGGCACAAGGACGGAGTTCCCGGTCCCGATGAGTCCGCAGCGGCCTGGCTGCTCGACCGCAACGTGCGCATGACGGGCGGCGAGACGATCGCCTACGAGTGGATTCCTGCGGGAAGAGGTCACGCACTTCTTCCGGTTCACCGCATGTTCCTCGTCGAGAAGGGTGTTCACATCATGGAGGGGATGAATCTCTCCCCGCTCGCCGAGGCCGGCGTTTACGAGTTCCTCTTCGTGGTGGCTCCGATCAAGGTGGTCGGAGCCACGGGCATGCCGGTTCGCCCTTTTGCCCTCGCCTGACGAACCCCTTCTGATGTCCGATCCGACCATCGCCCAGACTCTCGGCGCGTTCGCGGCCCGCGTCCACCACGGCACGCTTCCTCCCGAGGTGAGCATGAGCCTTCGAGAGCGGGTTCTCGATACCGTCGGGCTGTGCCTCGGCGCCGCTCCCCTGGACACGAGCGGCATGGCTCTGCGGGTCGCCCAGGCCTGGGGCGGACCGGAGGAGGCGACGGTGCTTGGAGCGCCGGGCGGTCTACCCGCCACCAGCGCCGCCTTCGTCAATGGCGTGCTCGCTCATTCGCTGGACTTCGACGACACACACCTCCCGTCGGTTCTGCATCCGTCGGCGTCGATCATCCCGGGCGTCCTCGCGGTCGCCGAGCAAACCGGGGCCTCGATCGACGAGGCGATCGCCGCGGCGGCCGTCGGCTACGAGATCTGCGTTCGCGCCGGGATGGCGGCGTACGATCGGTCGCTCGGAAACTCGGTGTTTTTCGAGCGGGGCTGGCACGCCACTTCGATCTGCGGCACCCTGGGCGTCGCGGGGGCGACGGCGAAACTCATGGGCCTGGATGCGGAGGGCGTGGCTCATGCCCTGGGCATCGCGGTTTCGATGGGCTCGGGCGTGATCGAAGGAAACCGGGCCGGCGGCTCGGTGAAGCGCCTGCACTGCGGTTGGGCCGCTCATGCCGGGCTCACCGCCGCGCAATGCGCGCGCGCGGGTGTCACCGGCCCACCGACCGCGTTCGAGGGGAGATTTGGCTTCTATCAGGCGTTTTGTGGAGGGCTCGCCGCACCCGATGAGATCGACCGGGGCCTCGGTACGGAGTGGTGCATTCCGGGGATCTTCTACAAGCCCTATCCGGCGAACCACTTCACCCACACGGGTATCGACGCGGCGCTCGCCCTACGACTCAAGGTGAGGCCGGACGAGGTCGCGGTCGTCACCATCGGCGTCGCTTCGCCGACGGTCAGGACGATCGGGGAGCCGCGGGTGGAGAAAATTCGCCCGCAGTCCGGCTACCACGGGCAGTTCTCGGGACCCTTCGCGTTCGCGGCGGCCTTCCTGGGCGGCGGCGGTCTGGGCGTGTCCCTCGAAGACTTCTCGGACGCCAACGTGCGCGATGAGCGATACCTCTCACTCGCGTCGAGGGTGAAGATCGTCGCCGACCCGGAATGCGATCGGATCTTTCCAAATCAGTTTCCCTCCATCGTGCGGCTCACCACCACGAGCGGAGTCCTATTGGAGGAGAGGGTCATGGCGAACAGGGGAGGCCCGGACCGGCCCCTTTCGCGAGAAGAACTGAGGGTCAAGTTCACCGACAACGCCCGCCGGACCCTTCCGCAACACGCGGTGAGTGATCTCGGGGACGCGATTCTGGAGATGAGCGGGAACCGTAAAGTATCGCAGCTGATGGCGCTCGCTGCGCTCCCCGCCGCCCGCTAAGGAGACGACCATGACTGCCTACCGCGCCCTTGCCCTCCAGACGCGCCTCGATACCATCAACGCCCAACCCGACGTCATCAGCGCCAGAGAGTTGATGCACCGCACGCTCGATCGGATCGCGTCGGAGATCGCGGCCGCGTCGGCCTGGATCGGCCGAGATCTGCGTCTCGTGGTTCTGCCCGAGTACTTCATGACGGGGTATGCGATGGGCGACCCCATCGAGCAGTGGACGGAGAAGGCGGCGATCAATACGGATGGGCCCGAATACCAGCGACTGGGCGAGATCGCGCAGGCCCACAATCTCTTTCTCGCCGGCAACGCGTTCGAACGCGATGAACATTTCCCCGGAATGAACTTCCAGTGCTGTTTCATCGTCGGCCCCGATGGGAAAGTGATCCTCCGATATCGGCGCTTGAACTCGATGTACACGCCCACGCCGCACGACGTCTGGGATCGCTACCTGGAAATCTACGGGTACGAAGGAGTGTTTCCGGTCGCGAAGACGGAGATCGGCGTTCTGGCGCCCATCGCCTCAGAAGAGATCTTGTACCCCGAGATCGCACGAGCCTTCGCGATGCGAGGCGCGGAGGTGTTCTTCCATCCCACATCCCAGACGAACGAACATGCGATCGCCGCGAAGGATGTCTGCACCGTGGCACGGGCCATCGAGAACATGGCGTACGTGGTCTCCGCCAACACCGGCGGAATTCATGGCACTTCCATTCCGTGCGATTCGACCAATGGCGGCTCCAAAATCGTCGATCCCCGGGGTCTGGTGATCGCGAGGTCTGGCTTCGGCGAGACCATGACCTGCTCGGCGGAGATCGATCTCAATGCCTTGAGGCGCTTCCGCACCCGCCCGGCCATGGAGAATCTGCTGGCGCGGCAGCGCTTCGACGTTTTCGCGGAAGGGTACCGGACGAAGACTCACTATCCGCCGAACAGCATGAGCGGCGGTATCCCGCCCCGCGCCCACTTCATCGAAACCCAGCGGACGGCGATCGCGCGGCTCGTCGAGAGCGGCGTCCTCCGGACGGCGGAGTAGCTGCGGCAAGACTCCGACGCAGCTAGGCCGACCTCAGTTCGAACCCGATACCCCCGGGCGCCGTGCCGGTTGCCGCGAGCCCGCTGCTGACCCGACAGATCTTCGAATAGTCCGCCCCGGGCATCGCGGCGATGGCCGCGACGACGTTGCCGACATCGAATCCGAACAGGAATCGCCCGGGCCGGAGGGGTTTCGGGTCGATCATGGGAGCGTTTCGCGCCTCCGGGTCCGGAAACTCGATCATCTCGAGACGAATCGGCAGCTGGCCCGCCTCCGCGAAAAGTGCGAGACGCAGCTTCGTGTCGGGACGCGGGAGATGCATGAACTCTGCGACCGTCGGCTCGGCAAACGTCGCGTCGAGCAGAACCGCGAGGCCCGCCGACTTCCAGAACGGAGCGGCGGCGTCGATCGACTCGACGACGGAGACCGCCGAGTGCACTTCTGAAAACAGAACCGTGTCGGCGGTGTCGAGGACGCTGGGACGGCGATTGTCGACTTCGATGAGCACGAGGGCGAGGCCATCCGGCCCGACGCATTTGCACTCTTTGATTCTCATGGGGCCGACGGAGTAGGCGGCGACCCGGCCGATCTCCGCGTGGGTGTTCTTCACAATCTCGAGGGCGCGGTCCATATCCCGGACGTAGAGGTCGACCGCGTGCGGTCCGCGGTCGAAAGGACCCCCATCCACGGGGTCGAGCGGTGTCTCCACGATGCGGATCGAACCCCGCGGCGCCCCCGGCATCGCCAGCGTCGCCTCCGCCGTGGCTTCGGGCAAGCCGTACAGCTCCCGGGCGGGGAAAGATTCGATGGGACCTGCGCTCTGGCGGACGAAGCCGAAAGCCTGGAAGAAGCGTGCGGTGCGCTCGATGTTCGACGCGCCGATTGTGACGAAACTCGGACTATTCAGCATGGTTTCCTTTGTGCGGCTACCTTAGATCCCAAAGGACTCCTCCTTCAAGCTCGCGGGCAAGAGCGCCCGCCCTCGGTCAGGACACAATCCCGGCCGCGCGATCTTCCTCGATCCCGAGGGGGACCTTCGGCATGAGCAAAAAGAAGGCGCCGGAAACGAAGATAGGGAGGATGCCGCACAGCGTGTAGGCCTTGTTCCAATCGCCATCGAAGTAGCTGACCGCGTAGGACAGAGCGAGGGGGCCCGTCGCGATTCCAAGGTTGACCGCCAACGAGCCCGAGAAGGTGACCCCCGTGGCCCGGAGCCGCGCGGGAAAGTTCTCCGCGATGAACGTGAACTTCACCGCCGTGGTCCCATAGAAGAAGATCGTCATGAGGCAGTAGAAGAGTACGGTCATCCAGTAGTCACGCGCCCACCAGATCATGACGAAGAACGCGGCCGAGCCGAGCCAGGCCCACACGATGCAGGTGGTGCGCCTCGAGATGAAGAACTCTCCGACAATGGCGGCGAGGATGTAGCCGAGAGCCCCGACACCGTAGGACCAGCCGACCAGCGATACCGCATCGCGCATGGAGAAGCTGCGGAACTCCTGGAAATACGCGGTGAGCAGGATCGTCGAGCCATAGGCGAAGACATGAAAGTACTCGCCGAGGAAAAGAACCACCGTTCGGTAGAGCATGCCCGGCGCGAACAGTTCGCTGAACCGCCCGCGGGCCGCGGCTGCCTCCCCGCGTTCGGCCGCCTCCCTTGCCTTGATGAAGGCTCCCGTCTCCTTGAGATAACGCTGAATAACGAACATGTACGGGACGGAGAGCAGGGCCACGAAGAACACGGATCGCCAGCCCCACCGGTCGCTCATCAGCAGAACGAACTGCGAGGCGAGGAACCATCCGATCGGATAGCCGATCTGCAGGATCCCCGACATGAGGCCGCGGTAGCGGGCCGGCGTTTCCTCCACCACGATGGTACCCACAACCGGCGACTGGATCCCGCCGGTCGCGAAACCAAGCGTGCGAAGAGCCACCACCGAGAACGTGGAGCGGGCCCAGTACATGGCGGTCACGAAGAGCGAACCGACCAGCATCGAGGTGCTGAAGACGGTCTTCCTTCCGATCCGGTCGGTGAGGGAGCCGAGGGCCGAGATGCACAGGCCTGCGATGGCGAACGTGAGGGCGATGTACCAGCCACGCTCCTCGACCGTCCAGCCCAGCTCCTTCGAGATCTGCGGCAGGACGAACGAGAAGAAGGCCTGATCCATGTTCTCGAGCGAGACGCCGATCAGGCACACCCAGAATGCCGTGGTGGGATACCCGCGGATCGTCTGGCGCAGGTCGCGCCAGGTTTCGGGGATGGAGCGACTCATTCGTGAGGACCGGCGGTCGATCAGTTGTACGAGTAGCGCACAGTCAGGCCAAAGCGGCGGGGAGGGTTCATGTAGCCGGAGGACATGCGGAGACCGCCAACCGCGAAACTTCCGATCACGTACTTCTCGTCCGTCAGATTCTCGCCCGCCGCGGTGATCCGCCACTTGCCGTCGCCCGTCTCGTAGGCGATGGTGGCGTCGATCAGTTTGAAGCCGTCCTCGGAGCCTACGTCGGCGTTGCATGAGGTATGCCAGAACCGGCCCTTGCCGGAGAGGGTGGCGCTCGTGACGAGGCGGCCCCCCACGCGCGGCGCGGCCGTGGAGTAGAGAGCGCCCACTTGATAGCTGTAAGGCGGCGACATCTTCAGCTCGAGAGCCCGGTCGCCGGTGTTCAGGTTCCCGCAAAGGGCCGTCTGATTGAAGGTCACGGTGTCGTAGCCGGTGGAGAGAAGGGAGAGCTGTCCGAAGACTTCGAAGCCATCCCGCGGCACGATGCGCGCCTCCAGTTCTGCTCCTTTCGTGCTCACGTCCCCAAGGGTCGTGCGGTAGAAGTTGCCGTTGGGATCGGTGCCCGTGCCTTGAAGATCCTTCCATTTGTTGTAGAAGACCGCGGCGTTGACCCGCGCGCGGCTCCGGGCGAAGTCAGACTTGACACCCAGTTCGAGGGTATCGATCTTCTCCGGGTCGATCGCCTGCAGCGGAAGGATCGCCGCCGCGGTGTTCGACCGACCGTCGAAAGCGCCTGATTTGAAGCCGCGGCTGTAGCTCACGTATCCCATGGAACTCGGGCTGATGGCATAGTCGAGAGCCAGCCTGGGAGTGAGGGCCGACCACGACTGGTCCAGGCTCTTCTGAACCGGGGTCGACGTGAACCCCGCAGGATCAGAGGCGTTGCAAGCGCGCCCCCCTCCACCCGCTGACACCACGCCGCTTGGGTTCGCGCAGGCCACGAGTTGGGCGCCAGACGGCAGGAACACCCGCGTGAAGAAGTCTTTGTCGTCGACGGTGATCCGCGCCCCGCCGGTCACCGTGAGCTTGTCGTTCGCCGTGTAGGTGGCGCTTCCATAGGCGGCGTAGCTCCGGGTACTGGAATCCACCAGCCAGAAGTTGTTCCGGCCGCGGGCGTTGAAGATGATGTTCTCCGTCTTCTGATCGTTGTGCTCTTTGAAGTAGTAGACGCCGCCCACATAGCGCATACGGTCGCGGGCGCCCGTGATCTGAAACTCCTGGGACAGTTGATCCTGGTTCTGGAGCTGGTACAGGTGGAAGGCCGGGGCCGCGGTCCCGAGCGACTGAATGCCGGCGAAGTTTCCAACCCGTCCGTCCGCATCGAGAAGGAGTTCATTGAACATCTGGCGATAGGAGGTGGTCGACTTCAGGGTGATGACGTCGCTGAGGGCGTAGGCAACAGTCGCCGAATAACCGTTCTGGTCGATGTCGTTGATCGGGTCGAGGAGATCGGACTGGAGGGTTCGGATGTTCCGGTCCCCATCGAGTTGTTGGAAGATATCCGTCCTCCCGACTCCGAAGCCGCTGGCCAGCAGGGGGAAAGGCGCCACGGTCGATAGGAAGGGGGGCTGCATGATGAAGCCCACCGGGAACCCGGGAGTGGACCGCTCACGGGTGATATCTGCGTTTAACACCACGTTGAAGCGCGCGCTGGGAAGGTACCGGAAGGCTAGACGTCCCCCGGCCACATCCTGATCGTTGACGTCCACGTTGTTCACCGTGTTCGTGTCATAACCCTTGTGCTTCTTGACGAGGCCGGATACCAGTAAACCTGCCTTCTCCCCGAAGGGGGCGTTGAGCGACCCGCGGAAGTCGGTGCGACTGAACGAACCGAGCGCACCCTCCGCGTTGCCGCGCCACTCGTTCCCCGGCTGCCTGGTCACGAGCCGGATGGCCCCGGCGCTGGTGTTCCGTCCGTAGAGCGTGCCCTGAGGACCTCGCAGGATCTCGAGCCGCTCGAGTTCGTACAGGTCGAACTGGGAGCCGGTCTGTCGCGGGATATAGACGTCGTCGATGTAGATGCCCACCGGAGTGTCCGAGGTGAAAAACGACTCGTCTTCGCCCACACCCCGGATCGCGGCGCGGGAGCCCGAGGAGGTACCGGTGTTCTTTTCCATCCACAGGTTCGGGGTGGCGAAGGAAGCCTGCTGCACGTTGGTGATCTGCTTGATCTCGAGCTGACGGCTGTCGAAAGCGCTCACCGCGACCGGGATCTTCTGAAGGTTCTCCTCCACTCTTTGCGCGGTAACGGTGACCGCATCGAGCGCCGCAACATACGATTCGAAGGGCGGCTGTGCCGCGGGATTGAAGATGATCCGGATCTGGCCGCTTTCCGGGACTTCAATCTCCCCGGTCGTGGTCTTGCCGCCGACCGTGACCGAAATCTTGTGCCGGCCCGAGGTCCGAGGCGCGAGGGCGATGTCCCCGGTCGTTGTGGTCTGGGTGAGGGTCGAGCCGTCAGCGGCCGTCAGCACAATCGTCGCCTGCCCGGTGGCAATGATGGACACGAACACGGAGCCCGCGGCGCCTGCCAGGGGGGCCATGGCCAGAAGGCCGAGGATCGATGCCGTTCGGAGTATGGGAGAGGGGATCATGATCTGCTCCAAAGCAAGATTGAGGCGTTCACCGGAGAATAGTACAGGCTCGTAAACGCCGCTGCGGACCGACTCGCCGTATCGTACCGGTATGGGACATAAGCGAGTTCTGAGCGCGGCCGCGATCATCCTCACCGCCGTCGTCGCAACGGCCGAAGATGACGTGCTTCGCGTCGCCAACTGGCTGGTCGGATCGTTCGACACCCGCGCGCAGCTCGAGTCGAACCGTGCCGCCGATCCCGCAAACCGGCACGGGGTGGTCAGGCTCGTGGCGAGGCCTATTCAGGATCCGGTGGTCTTTGAAGACGCGGTCTACATCTACATCGAACAGCGGTTCGCGGACGAGCCGGCGCCCTACCGGCAGCGGGTCTTCAAGCTGAAGAAGAGTGGTCGGAGGATCAGGTTCGAGGTGTTGAGGATCGACCCCCAGCTGCTGATCCCGCTCTCCGCCGAGCCACAGATGTTGAGTCAGCTGGCGCCCGGGGACCTGACGAAGGAAGCCGGCTGCGACATCATGCTCGAGCGTCAGGGCGAAGCCTTCGAAGGCGTCGCCGACCCGCGGGCGTGCAAGTCGGACTGGAAGGGTTCGGCCTACATGACCTCCACGATTCGAATCACGAGCGACGTGGTCGTGATCCTGGACCGCGGTTACGACGAGAAGGGAGTTCAGACCTTCGGTCCCGCGGATGGCCGCGGCTACGAGTTTCGTCGAGTCTCGCCCTGAGTCGGCCGCCAGTCATCTGCCGTCGAGAGTGACGCCCGAAGCGACCATCGACGCGATGTGCTCCTTGTCGTAACCCGCCTCGGCCAGAACTTCGATGCTGTGCTCGCCCAGGCGCGGGGGATGGCGTCTGATGTCTCCCGGCGTTTCCGAGAAGGTAACTGGAACGCCGGGGAGCCGCAAGCGCCCTTCGGTGGGGTGATCGATCTCCTTCCAGAAGCCCGTGGCCAGTAGGTGCTCGTCGGTGATGAGGTCCTCGAGGGAGTTCACGAGCATTACGGGGACGTTGGTCTTTTCGAGGACCTGGAACCACTCGGCGGTCGTCCTCAAGGCGACGAGCGCGCCCGTCTCCGAATAGACCGCGTCGATGTTCTTGAGCCGCTCCCCGAGGGTCACGAATCTTGGATCGCTCACCAAGTCCGGCCGTCCCGCGGCCTCGCAGAACGTTCTCCAGTGATCGTTGAGGTACGGCAATATGGCGATGTAGCCGTCCTTCGTCTTGTAGGGTCGGCGGTGCTTCGAGAGAAGCCGGGTGTAGCCCATTTCTCCGCGCGGAGGATCGAAAGCGTAGCCGAAGAGATGTTCGGCCATCACGTAAGAGATGAGCGTCTCGTACATCGGCACCTCGATCTCCTGCCCGATCCCACTCCGTTCCCGGTGAAAGAGAGCGGCCATCACGGAGTAGACGACGGCGAGACCCGTCGTCTTGTCCGCGATGATGGTCGGTAGGTACCGCGGCTCTTCGCCCATCTTCGTGGCGAGCATGGCGATCCCGGAGGCGGACTGGATCGAGTCGTCGTAGGCCGCACGATCCGCGTACGGTCCTTTCTTCGAATACCCGTACGTCCCGCAGAAAACGATCTTCGGGTTCCGCGCTTTCATCGCTTCATAGTCGAGCCCCAGACGCTCCATCGACTTCGGGCGGTAGTTGTGAACGAGCACGTCCGCCGTCTCGGCCAGCCTCAGGAGCGCTTCCTTTCCCGCGGGACTCTTGAGGTCCAGCACCACGCTTCGCTTGTTGCGATTGCAAGTCAGATAGAGCGCGGCCATCCCTTCGTTGACGCGAGGACCGAGTTGCCGGTTGCTGTCGCCCCCGGCAGGCTCGATCTTGATCACGTCGGCTCCGAGGTCGCCGAGGATCTGGCAGGCCCATGGCCCGAGCACCACACTCGTGAGTTCCAGGATACGTACGCCGTGAAGGGGTCCGGGCATTATGGCCTCGAGATAGGTAGTGAAACGGGGGACCGAGGGGCTCGCGGAACCCCGCGGCAAGAATACGGCAGCGGCCGGTCGGAGTTGTACTATTCTTAGAACAATGTCCGTGTCCGACGTTTCGCGCCGCGCTTACGTTTGTGGAGAGTAGATCGCCTTGACCCGCCGGATCATCGACATCGTCGTCAATCTCTGGACTCCCGATCTCACGGCGAACTACACGCCGCGCCTCAACGAGTTCTGGAAGGCGGTCAATATCCTTGGCGAGACCTCCGCCGGCGTCACGCTGGACGAGGAGATCCGGCGGATGGACGCGGCCGGAATCGAAAAGGGCCTGCTGGTCGCGACCACGGGCGGCCCGGTGGGTTCCGACATCTTCTTCGAGAAGCCGGTGAAGCGGATCGCCGAAGTCGTCGCGGCGCATCCGAAACGGTTCAAGGGGATCGTCGGCCTGAATCCTTCGACCATCATGCCGTGGTTGAAAAAACTGGATGAAGCGGTCAAGGAACACGGCTTCGTGGGCGCGCACCTTTATCCGCATTGGTTCGGCGAAGCGCCCGACCATCGGATGTACTACCCCTTCTACGCCAAGTGCGCCGAGCTCGGGATTCCGATCCAGATCCAGGTCGGCCATTCGGCTCAGGCGTTCCTGCCCACGGTCGCCCGGCCGATGAGCCTCGACCGGGTGGCCATCGACTTTCCCGAACTCAAGATCATCGGCATCCATATCGGCTACCCCTGGACCGAGGAGATGATCTCGGTGGCCTGGAAGCACAAGAATGTGTGGATCGGCTCGGACGCGCATTCTCCGAAATACTGGGATCCCTCCTTCGTCCGGTTCATCAACTCGCGGGGACAGGACAAGGTCCTCTTCGGGACCGACTGGCCGGTGATTGATTTCGAACGCGCGGTCGCCGAGATCGATGCCCTCGAGTTCAAGGAGTCCGTTCGGCGGAAGCTGCTTTGGGAGAACGCCGTCCGGGTCTACAACCTGGAGGCGTGGGTCTAGATGCGAGGCTGGCGATTGAGGCGGACTATGGGGGAGAGTCGCTGATGCCGCGTCCCAATGGCTTCGCCGCGGCCGTTCCTCTCTACTATCAACTCGCGGGAATCCTGCGCGAGCACATTGTTTCGGGCAAGTATCACGCGGGCGACCGCCTTCCCACCGAAGAGGCGCTGTCCAAGGACTACGACGTCAGCCGGATCACGATTCGCCAGGCGCTCGGGGATCTCGAGAAGGAGGGCTTCATCAAGAGGGAAGCCGGGCGCGGTACATTCGTCGCCGACCGGCGCACGTTCTCGAATAGCTTCCGGATGGAGGGGTCGCTTGAGGATCTCATCTCGATGGGGCTTTCCACCACGGTCAAGGTGCTCACCCTGGCCACGATCAAGGCTTCGGCATCGGAGGCCGATTTTCTAAGGGTGAATCTGGGCGATCCCCTGGTGCGGTGTACGAGGCTGCGGCTGCACGCCGGCACGCCCTTCAGCTACATCGTGAACCACGTTCCAGGGGACATTGGGAAACACCTGAAGGCGGAGGCCTGGAAAAAGGGGTCGATCCTGCGTCAGATCGAAACCGAACTCGGCATCTTGATGGGGGACGCGGATCAGACGATCTCGGCATCGCTAGCGGACGCTCACCTGGCCCGCCTGCTCAAGACCAGTATCGGCGCACCCCTCCTTTCCGTCGATCGCGTGGTCCGGTCCGTCGAGGGGCGGCCGGTCGAACACGTTCACAGCTATTACCGCAGCGATATCTACTCCTTCAAGGCGCACCTCGTTCACAACCCGGCGCCTGCCGAAACCGATGAGTCCTGGAGCGTGAGTTCGGCCAAGCGCCGAAGCCGCTCGGGGTCTCGAAAAGCCAAGCGAACCGGAGTCAGCAAAGCATGAAATTCGATAGTCTGGTCAAGGGTGGAGTCGTGGTTCTCCCCGGGCACGGGGCGGTCCGGGCCGATCTGGGCTGCCGGGACGGCCGCGTGGCCGCGATCGCCGACGATCTTCCCACCGCCTCGGCCGGGGAAGTCGTCGATGCGCGCGGCCTTCACGTCTTCCCGGGAGCGGTGGATTCTCATTTCCACGTCGGCATCTACCGTCCGCATGCCGAGGACGCCCGAAGCGAATCTCTCTCCGCGGTTTCAGGCGGCGTGACCACGCTCATCAGCTATTTCCGAACCGGGCAGCACTACCTCAACAAGACGGGCTCTTATCGGGACATCTTTCCGGAGGTCCTGGATCTGTCGAAGGGGAACTTCCACTCGGACTACAGCTACCACATCGCCCCCATGACCACGGCTCAGCTCGATGAGATCCCGTGGCTGGTGGAGCAGGGCGTGGCTTCTTTCAAGTACTACATGTTCTACAAGGCCCTGACCCTTTCGGCGGATTCGACGAAGGGCAAGGACTACACGATGGCGGACGAGTACGACCTCGGCCATCTCTACGAGATCATGGTGCGGGTCGCCGAGGCGGCGAAGAGCACGGGCCGACGGATTTCGCTCTCGCTGCACTGCGAGAACCCCGAGATCATCCGGGCTTTCATCCAGCGGGTGAAGAAGGCCGGCCTCAGCGGCCTCGAGGCTTACAGCGAGGCGCGGCCCCCGCTCTCTGAGCGCCTCTCGATCCAGGAAGCGGGCGTGTTGGCGGATGAGACCGCGTGTGCGGTGAACCTCCTCCACCTCTCATCGAGAAAGGCCATCGAAGCCGGGATTGACGTGCGCACGCGACACCCTGCGATGGACATCACGCTCGAGACGACGCTTCACCACCTCGCCCTCACCTGGGCCACCGCGGGCGATCTCCGCAGCAAGGTGAATCCTCCGATCCGGACCCAGGATGATCAGGACGCGCTCTGGCGGGCGCTGGTCAAGGGGGACATCGACACCGTGGTGTCCGACCATGCCTGCTGCATGGAGGAGAACAAGAAGGGCGACACCTGGGCCGCGCTGCCGGGCTTTGGAGGCACGTCGCTCCTCTATCCCGTACTTCTGAGCGAGGGAGTCCACAAGCGCGGGCTGCCCCTCGAGCGCGTGGTCGATCTCATCTCGACGACGCCGGCGCGGCGCTTCGGTCTCTATCCGAAGAAGGGCGCGATCGCGGTGGGAAGCGACGCCGATTTCGCCCTCATCGACCTCAATAAGGAACAGGCGGTGAGCGTGGAGAACGCGCATTCCGCCCAGGACCACACTCCGTTCGCGGGAAGGCGGCTCCGAGGCTGGCCGGTGGCGACGATGCTTCGCGGTCAGCTCGCCTTCAAAGATGGCGCCTCAGTGGGAGATCGACGCGGCGCCTACGTGGCGCGGCCGGTTTAGCAGAGATCGAGATGCGCATGACTGAGCAAAAGAACGGCCCTGGCTCCGGCGTTTTCTACGGCTGGTACGTAGCCCTCGTGGCGATGTTGACCCTGCTGGTGTCGAACGGCATGACCATCACCGGGATGACGATCTTCGATCCCGCGATCCTTCAGGAATTCGGATGGAGCCGCGGGGATCTCAAGCTTCGGGACCTGCTCCAGCTCGGTCTGTCCGGCCTCATGGCCCCCTTCATCGGCACGCTGGCCGACCGAATGAGCGTCAAGAGGCTCATGATGGCGGGGCTGGCGCTGCTCTCGGCCTGCATCGCCGCTTACTCGCAGATGACGTCGCTGACCCACCTGTATCTGGTCAACGTGGGCATCGCCCTGGTCCTGGCACTCGCCGGTCTCGTGCTGAACGTACTGATCGTGTCCCGGTGGTTCGTGCAGAAGCGTGGCACCGCGCTTGGCCTCACTCTGGTGGGCACGAGCCTTGGCGGGATTATCTTTCCGCGGCTTGGGGCCATGCTGCTCAAGACCTACACCTGGCGCGAAGCGATGCTCATGGAGGCGGTGATCCCGCTCATCGTGTTGATCATCATGGCCTTCGTCACGCGCGACTCGCCCGCGGACCTGGGTTTACGCGCACTGGGAGCGCCTTCGGGAGGGGGCGCCTCGCCCTCGCTCAGCGGCATGGAGTACAAGGAGGCGATCCGGACTCGAACGTTCTGGATCCTCACGTTCTGCGCGATGACCACCTTCTACTGCATTCTCGCCGCCCAGGCCCACATGGTGCTCCACCTCAAGGGGATGGGCTGGCCGCTCGAGAAGGCGGCCTCGGGCGTCGGAACCCTGTTCACGATGGGGCTCGTGGGCAAGTTCGTCATCGGCTACCTGGCCGACAAGATAGAACGTCGTGTCGTCTTCCTTACCAACATCGCGATCATGCTCGTGGGCGCGTTGTTCCTCGCCTCGATGAAGGAGGCTCTGCTCTGGCCGTTCATCCTGATCTTCGGTCTGGGCTGGGGCGGCCTCTACACCATGCTGCAGCTCACCTGCATGGACAGCTTCGGAACTCGCGCCGGGGGCAAGATCCTCGGCACCATCACCGTGCTCGACGCCATCGGCGGCGGGCTCGGGATCTGGATCACGGGCGTGCTTTTCGATCGTTCGAAGAGTTACGAGAGTGCGTTCGCCCTGATCGCGACCCTGGTATTCCTCGCCTTCCTCGCAGCACTTGCCCTGCAGAATCCGCAGACCGCTTCGAAGGAACCCGCCGAAACAACCGCGTAGCTCACCAACGAGAGTTCTAGGATCATGCCCACAAGAAAGAGAACCGTTCCAAACATCGCCGCAAGCGCCCGGGCGAAGGGTCGAAAGGCCTCCGCGCGTCCCGAGGCGCCCCGGCGTCCCGAAGAGGTGGAGCGCTGGATACAAGCGGAGGTCCGGGCCCAGGAGAGGATCTATCGCCGGATCGTGCGCGACATGAACGCGCTCAACGACCGGCGGATGAAGTGGGTGAAAGAGTTCTACCAGCGGCTTCAGACCCGCGGCTTCTCCGTGCACGCGGGGATACGGCGCAAGGTGAAGCCGGAGGAGATTCCCCCGATTCCGAAGCGCATTCGCGTGGTCTTCTGACCACAGGCCCGAGTACCCCTTCCTTCGCTCACTTCCGCCGGAGAGAACAAACCACCATGGCCCGCCGACATATCGAACCCTTCGTCGACCGCGACGTTCCCTTCAAGAGGATGACCCTCCCGGGCTTCAAACGGGGAATGAACTACAAGATGTTGTCCATCGACAAGGACACCGGAGCCTGCACCATGACCGTGCAGCTCGAAGGCGGATATCGCCAATCCCCTTCGATCTCCATGTCCGACGTCGAGATCCTCAGCATGAAAGGAACGTTCATGCTCGGGGAGCAGGCCTGCACGCCGGGGTACTACAGCTTCATCCCCAGAGGGGTGTCCATTCCGGCGGTCTCCACCACCCGCGGTTGCGAGTTGCTTCTGATGTACAACGACCGGGAACCGAACATCATCGAATCCGATCAGGATGCCTCAGGAGCGAAGCGCTCCGGTCTGATCGCCACGAACTCCTACGACGACATGCCCTGGCAGGTCCCAAACCTCTTCCCGGCAACCGAGCCGGGGTGCATGATCAAGGTTCTCCGGATCGATGAAGAGACCGAGGCCCTTTCATTTCTCTACTGC
>JANNJB010000665.1:0-7753 GCA_031405615.1 Vicinamibacteria bacterium
CGCGGCGAGCCGCCTCTGCACCTCGACTCCGGGGCCCCGAAGACCCCGCTTGCCGAGTACATGCGGAACGAAGGCCGCTTCCGCGTGGTCGAGAAAGCCGATCCCGTGCGCTTTGCGAAGCTGCTCAAGTCGGCCGACAAGGTGATGCGCCAGCGCTACGCGGTGTACCAGCAGCTCGCGGGAATCACGGTGCCGCTCTTTGAGACCCCCAAGGCTGCGGCACAAGCCCCGGCTCCCCCCGCCACGGAAACCCGCTAGGAGACATCGATGAACCTCTCCGTCCGTTACCTCGGCCTCGATCTTCCTCATCCCCTAATCCCCGGCGCCTCGCCTCTTGCCGACCACCTCGACACGGTGCGACGCCTCGAGGACGCGGGCGCTGCCGCCATCGTGTTGCGGTCCCTCTTCGAAGAACAGATCATCCGCGAGCAGGCGCAGGCCGTTCACAACGCGGAGATGCACGAGGAGTCCTTCGCCGAAGCCCTCACCTACTTTCCAACCCCGCAGACTTTCGTCTTCGGGCCGGACGAGTACCTCGAGCACCTGAGGCGCGTGAAGGTGGCGGTGAACATCCCCGTGATCGCGTCCCTCAACGGTTCGACCCCGGGCGGCTGGCTCAACTATCCGCCGATGATCGAAGCCGCGGGGGCGGACGCCCTGGAGTTGAACATCTACCGTCTCGCCTTCGATCACTACCTCAATGGTCAGGAACTGGAGCACGAGGCGGTCGACGTGGTGCGCGAGGTCCGCCGCAGCATTCGTATTCCCCTCGCGGTGAAGCTCTCGCCGTACTACTCGTCTCTGGCCCAGTTCGCCGGTCAGCTCGACCGGGCGGGTGCGGATGGACTGGTTCTCTTCAACCGCTTCTACCAGCCCGACATCGACCCGGAGACCCTGGAGTTGAACCGCAGCCTCCACCTTTCCGACAACCGCGAGTTGCCCCTTCGGCTTCGCTGGCTGGGCGCTCTCTCGGGACAGCTCCGGGCGTCGCTCGCGGTGAGCGGGGGAGTCCACTCCGGCCGCGATGTCATCAAGAGCATCATGGCCGGCGCCCACGCGGTGCAGATGGTCTCGGTCCTCCTCCAGCACGGCCCCGAGCACCTCGCCATGATCCTGCGGCAGGTGAAGGACTGGATGGAGGAGTTCGAGTGGGAATCGCTCGAGCCGATGCGGGGCAACATGAGCCTGCAGCGCTGCCCGGATCCTGCCGCGTACGAGCGCGCGAACTACGTCCAGATGCTGCAGGGTTGGCGGGTGCAGTAGTCCCACCGCAATCTATTCGTCTTGAGGTGACGTTATGACCGACCCCCAGTTTCAGCGCATCCTCTGTCCGACCGACTTCTCCCATTTCTCCGCTCAGGCCCTCCGCCACGCCGTGGCGCTGGCCCGGCAGTTCGGCTCGCGCCTCAAAGTCGTGCATGTGATACCCCAACTCTCCCCGGGCGGCGAGTCTCTCTATGCGAGCGCGCCCTGGCTCACCACTCCCGAAATCAGGCAGCGGGTGGGCGAGGAGATGAAAGCGTTTCTCGAGCCCCTGCGCGTGGCTCGCATCAACCACGAGATCGAAATTCGGGAGGGCGATCCGTGGCGTGAAATCGTGGCCGCGGCGGACGAGATGGCCGCGGACCTGGCGGTTCTCGGGACCCACGGGCGCGGCGGTCTCGACCGACTCTTCCTCGGTTCGGTGGCCGAGAAGCTGGTTCGCCGGCTGCCCTGCCCCGTCCTCAGCGTCTCCCATGAAGAAGGCCGCACCTGGGCGGCCCCCGGCCTCATCACCCGCGTCGTCTGCGCGACCGACTTCTCACCGATCTCGATCGAGGCCTTCCGCAGGGCGGTTGGCCTTGCGCGGAAGTTCAAGGCCGAACTCACGCTTCTTCATGTGGTCGAGAATCTTCCCGACTTCGGGGATCCGACCTATGTCCCGATCCTCAATATCGGACCCCTTCGGGACGATCTCGACCAGGGGGCGACCACGAGGTTGAAGGCGCTGATCGCCGAAGCGGGCGATCTGGCCGCGAAGATCGAACCCAAGGTGGCCTTCGGCCGCGCGTACCAGGAAGTCCTGCGGTGCGCGGTCGAAGAAAGGGCCGACATGCTGGTGATCGGCGCGCAGGGGCACGGGATCTTCGAACACATGTTCTTCGGGTCCAATGCCCAGCACGTGATCCGCGGCGCCACCTGTCCGGTTCTCACCGTGCGCCCCCAGATCGCGCGGGTGAAGGCGAGGGCGGCTTCGGCCACCGGCCTGACTCTGGTCGAGCCGGCGCAATCGACCCATTGAGGGACCCGGCCCGGCTGTTGCCTGTTCTGGAGGTTAAGGTGACGTCATGACCACAACGAAAGTCGGGTCGGAGGCGGCCGCCATGGGCCTGCGCGTGCGCGATATCATGACCTTGGATGCCGTGACGGTGAAGGCCGGCACCTCGGTCGGGCGCATCGCCCAGCTCATGGACGGGAACGCGATCAGCGGGGTGCCCGTGGTGGATGAGGCCTCCCGCGTGATTGGAATCGTGACCGATTTCGATCTGGTTGTCCGCAACACGCCGATCGATCCTCCCGCTTTCCTGCCCCTGCTCGAGGGACGTATTCCGCTCGAGACCCAGGACCACTTTGAGCGCCGCATCCGCCACATGGTGGGCACGGAGGCGCGCGACGTCATGACCGAGGATGTCCTCACCATCGGCGCCGACGAAGATGTCGAGGCTCTCGCGAAGTTGATGGTGAAAAACGGGGTCAATCTCGTTCCCGTAGTCGAGGGGGGACGGCTTACGGGCGTGGTCAGCCGTGCAGACGTCATTCGTTGGATGACCAAAGACCACTGGCCGGCGGAGGGCGCTTCGGAGGTCTGATCCGCGGGGGCTCGAGCCAGGGCGATCTTTTGCGCGACGGATCGCCGGGACCGCCAGATTTTCGCCGCCGCCGGTCGGGAACAGCGCTGAACACAGCAGTTAGGGCGGCAGCACGTGGCGCGCCTTGTGCAAGGAACCAGAACACGCGCACCGAAGTTTCCGGGGCGCGGAGATGGGAGCCCGCACCATGCTCTTGGTTCCTCGTTCCATCGCCGAGTCTCTCCAGGCCGAGGGCGTCCATGCTCACGCGGCTTCATGACCGCAAAGAGGCGGGGCGGCGACTCTCGCTGTGTCTCCAGGCCTACGCGAACCGCACGGACGTGATCGTGCTCGGCATCGCCCGCGGGGGAGTGCCGGTTGCGTTCGAAGTGGCGAAAAGCCTGAGGGCTCCGCTCGATGTCTTCATCGTACGCAAGCTGGGCGCCCCGGGTTATCACGACCTGGCGATGGGGGCGATCGCGGCGGGCGGCACGCGCGTGGTGAATGACGATGTGGTCCAGAGTCTCGGCATTCCTCATTTCGCGATCGAACGGACGGTCGTCCTCGAAGAGGAAGAGATCGAGCGGCGCGAACGCATCTACCGCGGCGGCAAACCGCCGCTCCACGTGCATGGGAAGGCGGTCATCCTGGTGGATGACGGAATGGCGACAGGATCCTCCATGCTCGTGGCGGTGAAGGCGCTTCGATCGCTCGGACCGGCGCGGATCGTGGCCGCGAGCGGCGTGAGTTCGCCCACCGCGTGCGCGGCCCTCACCCAGGCCGCCGACGAATGTGTCTGCGTGCTGGAACCTCCTGATCTCGGGGCCATCGCCCCCTGGTACGAGAACTTCGAACCGACCTCGGACGAGGAAGTGTGCGCCCTTCTCGGGCGCGGCCCGTCCTCAGACCGAGGAGAGGGCTCGCGTCCGGCTCGCGTTAGTGCATAATCGGCCCATGCGTCTGAGCGATCCGGCGTTCCGGGCGATCTTCGAGGATTCGCCGATCGGGATCTGCGTGGTCGATCGGAACCTCAAGGTCGTCGACGTGAACGCCGCCTATGCCGAGATGCTCGGGCGCACCGAGGCCGACGTGATGGACGCCCACATCCCCGACTTCACGCACCCCGACGATCGGAATCGCGACATCGACGCCATGCCGAGAGTGCTCTCCGGCGAGTTGTCCCACTACAAGGCGGACAAGCGTTACATCCGTAAGGACGGCGAGATCGTCTGGGCCCGCATCGTGGTCACCGCGGTTCTCGACCCCTCGGGCAAGTCGCAGCTCGCGTTCAGCATGGCGCAGGTGATCACGGGCGAACGCGCGCTCCGCGGGATCCTGCCCGTCTGTCCTTCGTGCCGCCGGGTCAAGGAGCAGGAAGGGCGCTGGAGCGACCTCGAGAGGTTCATGCGCGCTTCCGCCAACGCGGCCATCTCGCGAGAGCGCTGTCCCGACTGCGCCGAGGCCTGAGCAGGCTGGGGAACGACTAGCCGAGTTCGATTTGCTCGGCCGCGGCACGATCGAGGAACACGTGAGCGTTCGGGTGGCCCTGGAGGAAAGAGGCCGGGCAGGAGGAATCTCGCGGTCCGCGGATCATGGCGCGCACGGCCTCCGCTTTCAGGGCGCCGAACGCGAGGAGAAGGACATGGCGTGCGTCGAGGATGGTGACGAGGCCGACGGTGGCTCCCAGGCGTGGTGCGTATTCGCCGCCGAACCAGCGGCTATTGGCTTCCGTTGACCCCGGGTCGAGGTCGATCACGCGGGCGGTGCTGTCCGCTTCACTGCCGGGCTCGTTGAAGCCAAGATGCCCGTTCTTCCCGAGCCCGAGGACGATTCCGTCGAGGCCACCCGCGCCTGCGATCCGTTGTTCGTGTTCCAGAACTCTCGCCTCCGCGTCCTGCTCTTCGCTGGAGAGGCCGAAGAACCGGCCCGGCGGGACGCCCCAGGCCTCCGCTACGGTTCTGCGCAGCAGATTCGTGCAGGTGCGCGGATCGGTTCGCGGTACGCCCACGTACTCGTCGAGAACGTAGACATCGAGATCGCTCGCCGGAACATCGCGGCGGGCGATCTCTTCGTAGAGGGGCAGGGGTGTGTTGCCTCCGGCGACCATCAGGCGTTTCACCGCGCGGCCGCGGATCCATGAGTCGAGGAGTGCCGCGGCGTCTCGAACCGCATCCTTTTCCTCATCCCGGATCTCGACGTGCACAGTACCCTTTCCGCCCCGCATTGACGGCCTCGGGAGCGGCTCGTAGGATAGCCCTGACCTCATGACGCGGCCTCGGTGCTCCTCGATCGTCGTCTGCGTCGCCCTTTTCGCAGGCTGCTCGAAGGCCGAAGAGGGGCCCGCTCCTCTCGCGGGCCTCTCCGCCGGCCTCACGATCTACGCCGCCCAGGGAGGCGAAGTGACGGACCCGGTGGTGGATGCCTATCGGTTGAAGAACCCCGGCCTTAAGGTCCAGATCATCCGTGGCGGGATGGGGGAGATGCTCAGCCGGATTCGCGCGGAGCGCGAAAAGCCGATCGGCGACCTCCTCTGGGGCGGGTCGCCCGAGATGTACGCGATCAACGACGACCTCTTCGCGAGGGCCGAACTCAAGGAGGCGAAGCACTTCGCCCAGATCGACCCGCAGGGGAAGTGGCATCCCTACTCGATCAACGTGATCTATCTTGTCGTGAACACCACGCGCGTCCCCCGCGCGCCCACGAGTTATCGCGAGATCCTTTCGCCGGAGTTCCGGGCTCACGGACCCATAGCCTTCTCGAATCCCGTCGTGTCGGGCACGGCGTACACGATCCTCACATCGCTCGTGACCGTGCTGGGCTGGGACTTCGTGGACTCCATACTCGGGAACGTCTGGCTCACCGACAGTTCGGACTCGATGTTCAAGTGGGTGAAGGATGGCGAGACCGCCGCGGGATTCCTCTTCGAGGCTTCGCTCCGGGACTACCTGGCCTCGGGAGCCCCACTGCGGCCCGTCCTGGCGGAGGAGGGTCTCATCACGCAGGCAGATGGCGCCGGGCTGATTGCCGGGGGACCGAATCCTGGAAACGCCCTCGCGTTTCTGGAGTTCATGGCGAGTGCTCCGGCCCACGAGATCGTCCGCACCCGCGTAGGCCGGCGTTCCGCCCGGACCGGCATCCCGCCCGCTGAGGGACTTCTCGATCTGTCCGGCCGAAAACTCATCCGCGCCGACCCGGTGTGGGTGGGCCGCGACCGGGCGAAGATTCTGGCCCGCTTCGACCAAGCCCGGGAGCGGATGTGACCCTGATTCAGCGCCTGCGTCGTGATCCCTGGCTGATGGTCGCGGTGTTCCTCGGCATTGTTCTTCTCCTGCTCGTCGTGGTCCCGCAACTGTGGATCGTGCGTTCCAGCCTCCTCGCCCGCGATGGCGAGAGCGTCACCCTCGAGAACTTCATCCGCTACCTCACCGCCGCCCGCTACCGGACGGCTTTTGTGAACAGCATTCTCCTCGCCATCGTCACCACGGTTCTCGCGATGCTCGTGGCCGTCCCTCTCGCCTTCTTCCATGCGCGCTATCGCCTTCCCGGACGCGACCTCGTCCTCACTCTCGCGACCCTCGCCACCGCTTCGCCGCCCTTCCTCGGGGCCTACGCCTGGATCATGCTCCTTGGCTACAACGGAGTCCTGAGTCCGACGCTCCGCGACTTCGGCCTGCCCTGGCACAGCATCGTCGGTTTTCACGGAATCGTGTGGGTGGGGGTCTGGGGTGCGGTGGGCCTCGTCTTTCTCTTCGCTCATGACGCCTTCGCGAGTCTCGACAGCGATCTCGAGGAGGCCGCGGAGAGTGCGGGGGCCAAGCGGTGGCGCGCGCATCTCGACATCGCGCTGCCCCTGGCCCTGCCCGGCCTTCTCACCGCGGGCTACCTGGTGCTGACCGGCGTTCTCGCCGACTTCGGCACGCCCCGGATCATCGGCGGCCCGGTGAGTGTCCTTCCGGTCCTGCTGTATCACGAGTTTCTGAGCGAGGGGGGCGTGAACCCGGGGATGGCGTCGGCGGGCAGCCTGCTCAGTATCGGCCTCGCGACCGCGGTGCTCCTGCTGCAGCGTCTCGTGCTCGCCGGACGGAGCTACGTGCTGGCCGGGACGCGACGCGTATCGCCCCGCCTGCTGCCGAAGTGGGCGACCGTAGCACTGACGGGCGCCACCGCCGTGTTCTTCCTCATGGTCTTCGTGCCGCATCTGGTGATCGCCTACTCGTCCTTCCTGAGCTGGCGTGCGGACATCCCCGGCCTGCCTTTCACTCTCGACAACTACCGCGCGCTCGCGACCCGGTCGACGGCGCCTGTTCTGGTGAGTTATGCGCTGTCGGCGATTTCGACGCTGGTTGCCGTGGTCGTGGGCACCCTCCTCGCCTACGTCGCGGTGCGTCGGTCGTACCGCTTTCTCTCGCCCTCCCTGCAGGCGCTCACCATGATCCCGTATCTCATTCCCGGCACGGTGCTCGCTATCGGCCTCATCGTCGTCTTCAACCGGGAACCGATGCGCCTGACCGGGACATGGATGATCCTCGCCCTCGCTTACTTCATCCGCAAGGTGCCCTACGCCACGAAGTCCGCGGAGGCTTCGCTCTACCAGGTGCCCGAAAACCTCGAGGAAGCGGCACTCTCCGTGGGGGCCACCCCGGCGCAGGCGCTTCGGGACGTGACCTCGCGCCTGATCCTCCCCGGCCTCGTCTCCGGAGCGACGCTTACCTTCCTCATGACCCTCACCGAACTATCCTCGACGCTGATGCTCTACGGCGCTGCGTGCAGCGGTCCTTGAAAAGCCCGCAAGCGCGAGCGATGCGGTCAACACCCAGGCTGGATGCAACGCCGTCAGCCAGAAAAGGCGTTACCAGCCCGCCCAGCGCCTCATCGCGCATCGCTTTGAGGTGCTGCGCATTGACCCAACGTAGTTTGGCTTCGTC
>JANNJB010000666.1:0-6066 GCA_031405615.1 Vicinamibacteria bacterium
CGCGCGCGATAGACCGCGACATCGCGGCCGTGATAACGCGGAGCATCCTCCTGCTTGTAGGCGGAGTCGTGCTCTTCATCGACCACAATGAGCCCGAGGTTCGGGAGTGGCGCGAACACCGCGGACCGAGCACCCACCACGATCCGCGCCTCGCCCCGCCGTGCGCGCCACCACTCGTCGTGCCGAACGCCTTCGGCCATGTCGCTGTGGAGGACGCTCACCGCCTCGCCGAATCGTTCCCGGGCCGCGCGGACCAGGGTGGAAGTGAGACCGATCTCAGGTACGAGGAGGAGCGCCGTCTTGCCGAGTTCGAGGGCTTTTTGTGCGGCGCGAAGGTAGATCTCGGTCTTGCCGCTGCCGGTGACGCCTTCGAGCAGAATCGGCGCGAAAACACCTTCACCGAGGGCCACGGCGACTTTCGTGTCGGCCTCGGACTGCTCGGCCGTGAGGGTGCGCTCTTCGAGCGGCGCGGGGCGAAGGGCGCGCTGCGAGCTCGGATCTGGACGCCGCGCGAGGACTTCAAGGTCGATGGCGACGAGCCCCTTCTTCTCGAGAGACTTGAGGGCCTGGCGGCGCGAGGCGACATCGCCGACGATGTCTCGAACCGATGCCTTTCCTTCATTCTCCTGCAGGTACGTCGCGACTTCGAGAGCACGGCCGGTGAGTTCGGCGGTGACAAGCTCGGGCCTGGCGGTTGCCACCTGCACCCGCTGGAAGTCGCTGGTCGCGAGTTCGACATCGAACTCAACCAGACCAAGTTGATCGAGCTTGAGCAGACGCGCCGTGACGTCCTTGTCGAGGCGGGCGGCGAGAGACGCCACGGAGATTTTTCCACCCGCTTCGCGGAGCGCCTCGAGAATCGGATCATCCTTGGCCGCGATATTCGAAGCCGCGTCGGTGAGGGCCACGAGGCGTTTGGACGCGCGTACGCCTCCGGGCGGAGCCACGAGCCGGGTCGCCTGGCCGATCGGGCCGATGTAGTAGTCAGCGACCCAGAGGGCGAGATCGAGCAGGCGATCGCTGACCAGCGGCTCTTCGTCGAAGAGGGCGGTGAGGTCCTTGACCGCGACGCCCTCTTTCGGTTTCGCCTCGGCGTTCACGACGACACCCATCACGCGACGTTTCCCGAAAGGCGCTTCGACCCGTGAACCGCGCGGCACATCGGGCCAGCCTTGGGGGACGCGATACGTCATCGGCTGCATCAGGGGCAGGGGCAGCGCGACATCCACGACGCGACTCGACGGAACCTCCGCGGTCTTTTCCGTCTCGATCCCCGGAAGCGACTTCTGCTGCATGACGCCTTCGAGCGGCTATTCGGAGCGGGTCCCCAACAGGTCCATGACAAGTTTGAGATCCGCCCAGACCTCTTTCTTCGCGGCTGGATTGCGAAGCAGATAGGCCGGGTGATACGTCGGCATCACGGGGATGCCGTCCCACGAGGAGAAGCGTCCACGCAGCCTCGAAATGGGATCGCCGCTCTTCGCCATGAACTTTCCCGCGGTGGCGCCCAGGGCCACGATGGCGCGCGGCTGAATCGCCTTGATCTGCGCTTCGAGAAACGGCTGGCAGGTGGCGACTTCGTCATTCTCGGGTGGACGGTTGCCGGGCGGCCGGCATTTGATGACATTCGCGATGAAAACATCCGCGCGGCTCATCTTCATCCCCTTCTCCACCATGTCCGTGAGCAGCTGACCGGCGCGGCCCACGAAGGCGAGGCCGGAGGCATCTTCATCGGCGCCCGGCGCCTCGCCCACGAACATGAGTTCGGCTCCTGCGCTGCCCTGGCCGAAGACGATCTTGGTCCGGCCTTCGCACAGGCGGCAACGTTTGCAGTCGCCGATGTCGTCGCGGATGGCGGTGAGGGCTGCTTCCACGGCGGTGATGTCGCGCGCGGGGCGAGGTGGGGCGACCGGAACATCGGCCACGGGCACGGCCGCAGGAGGCCGCGGAGCTGGAGCGGCCGGGCGAACGTCGATGGCCTCGGGGGACCTGGTCTGCGCAGCAGGCAGAGGCGGCGCCGCGGCGACGGGCGCGCGCGAGCCCCCGGCTTTTTTCACGCCGACTCCGTCGATCGAACCCAGAAACTTCCCCATCGCGACGAGATCGCGCACAACCTGATCATCCATGCCGCGAAGCATAGAAGCCGGGCCTTCCGTTTGGGGTCCGCGGCGTTAGGACAGCGCCCCCTCCCCCCGCTTGACATCTCGCATCACACAGCTGGATGATTGATGCGTGCGGACAACCCTCGAACTCGATGACGATCTGGTCCTGGTGGGGAAACGCCTGGCCGAGCAACGCCGAACGACGCTTGGGCGAGTCTTTTCGGACCTGGTCCGCATGGCCTTGACCCCGAAAGACGAGGTCCGGTTGAAAAACGGCGTTCCGCTGTTCAAGGTGAAGGCCGGCGCCAGGAAGCCCAGTCTCGATCTGGTGAACCGGCTCCGCGACGCGGGATGAGCGCAACCCTCCTTGACGTAAATGTCCTCATCGCCCTTTTCGATCCGGCCCATCCATCTCATGGAGACGCGCATGCCTTCTTCGAGGATCAGAGGAGGAAGCCGTGGGCGACCACTCCCCTTACGATCGACGGTTTTGTCCGGGTCGTCTCGAATCCGGCATACCCGACGGTCGATGCGACTCCTGCCGAGACCGCCGCTCACCTGCGGAAGTTGTGCGAATCGGACCAGCACACCTTCTGGCCGGATGACGTTTCATTGATCGACGAGGCGATCCTGCGGCCCCAGTACCTTGAGGGGCATCGCCAGATCACCGATGCCAGACTCCTGGCCCTCGCGGTCCGCAACGAAGGAAAGCTCGCTACCTTCGACCGCCGACTCCCGGTCAAGGCCGTGAAAGGCGCCTCCGAGCGCCACATCCGTCTCGTCGGCTGAGGCCCTTCAGTCGGCGAACTGGGGAGCGGCAACCGCAGCGACGTCTTCGACGGTTAACTCTTCGAGGGAATCCACGACGCGGTGCGCGAGACCGAGTTTTTCGCGCGGATGGGAGTTCCATACGCCGATGACGCGGAGATTGGCGGCGCGCGCCGCGGCCAGTCCCGTGGTCGAATCATCGAACGCCACGACGCCCGCAGCGGACTCCCCCGCTCCAATCACCGCGCGGCCCCGCAGATACGGCTCGGGATGGGGCTTGAAATTCTCTACATCGTCGGCCGAAACGATCCCGCAGAAGACCCTCAGCAGGTCATGGGACAAGGGCCTGTCCGTGCGGTTGCCCTCCATCCTGACGCCGGGGGCGTGTATTCTCGAAGGCGATCGAGAGACCCCATGGCCGAAACGCTCACCATCCCCGCCCATATCGAGAACGGTTCCGTCCAGCTCGATGCGCCCCTGCCCGCAGGGATCATCAGCGTGGAACTCAGGGTTCAGCTCGCGGATCTCGATAAGCCGCGGCGTTCGTTGGCTGAGTACGTCCGTTCCCTTCCCCCGGGCACTCGAACGGCCGAAGAGATAGACGAGCAGTTTCGGGAGAGTCGAGCCGATCGACTCTGATGCGGCTCTACCTCGACGCCAATGCGATCGTCTTCACCGTCGAGGGCCCAGACCATCTGAGAGAGGCCGTCGCGGTGTGGCTCGATAGGGCGGAGGCGGCTTTGGACGGCGTGATCATCACCTCTCGGCTCTCGCGAATCGAGTGCCTCACCCAGTCTCTCCGCGAAAAGGATGCGGCGAAGTTCGAAGCCATGGATCGGTTCTTCACCGGGGGTGGAATCGAGATCCTGAGCGTTGACGATGACTGGTCGACATCGCTACGGATCTGCAAAAGGACTTCTCTCTGAGGACCATTGACGCCCTTCACGTCTCCACCGCCATTCGCGCCAGGGCCGAGGTGCTCCTCACCCGCGATGGCGGGATCGCTCGGTACAGCATGATACGAGGTGTTCGGATAGAACGGATCACCTGAACACCCGTGGCCGAGACGGACCTCGCCGTTCGGAGTTCGAAATTGCGGCGCGCTGCCCCGGGAGGTTAGAGTCCCGTCAGTTGAGAGTCGCAGCGATCATCCCGGCGCGGTTTGCCTCAACGAGGCTCCCGGGGAAACCTCTCTCCCTCATTCATGGCTGGCCCATGGTCCGCCACGTCTATGAGCGCACGAAACGGGCGAAAAGCGTGGATGAGGTGGTGGTCGCGACCGACGACCAGCGCGTGATGGACGCGGTCGCGGCTTTCGGCGGACGCGCGCTCATGACCTCCCCCTCCTGCCCCACCGGCACCGACCGGCTGGCCGAAGCGTCACGCCAGATCGCCGCCGACATCTACGTGAACGTCCAGGGCGACGAGCCCATGATCGACCCTTTGACGATCGACATCGCCGTGAACGGTCTCAAGGCGGATCACGATGCCGCGATCGCCACTCTCTCACTGCCGCTGCGTCATCTTGACGAGATGATGTCGGACACGGTGGTGAAAGTGGTCACCGACGCCCGCGGACACGCCCTTTATTTCTCGCGCAGCCCGATCCCTCACGTCCGAACCATCGAACGAACCCTTGAAGCGGCGGCCCGCGCGGCCATCGCCGCCGGCGTCACCCGCAAACACGTGGGGCTCTACGTCTTCCGCCGCGAAGCTCTCGCCAACTTCGCGGTCTTGCCGGCCTCGCCGCTCGAGTCGCTCGAACAACTCGAACAACTTCGCGCCCTCCACCACGGGATGACGATTCTTGTCGAGCGCGTCGAGGGCGAGGGTGCGGTTGCCGTCGACACGCCCGCCGATCTCGAGCGCGTGCGCACACTGATTCCCGCCGATTCCCTTTCCACCAACCTCTAACGGAGCTACCCAAACGATGCCCAGGCCCACCAAGTACATCTTCGTCACCGGCGGCGTCGTCTCGTCACTCGGCAAAGGCATCGCCGCGGCGTCGATCGGCTGCCTGCTCGAAGGCCACGGCTTCCGCGTTGGCCTCATGAAGTGCGACCCGTATCTCAACGTAGACCCCGGCACCATGAGCCCCTACCAGCACGGCGAGGTCTTCGTCACCGAGGACGGCGGCGAAACCGACCTCGACCTCGGCCACTACGAGCGTTTCACCCACGTCACCACTTCGCGCAAGTCCAACATCACCACCGGCCAGATCTACGGCCAGGTGATCACGAAGGAGCGCCGCGGCGACTACCTTGGCCGCACCGTGCAGGTCATCCCGCACATCACCGATGAGATCAAGGCCGCGATCCGCGAGTGCGGCGACGGAGTCGACGTCCTGATCGTGGAGATCGGCGGCACGGTCGGCGACATCGAAAGCCTGCCCTTCCTCGAAGCCATCCGTCAGTTCCGACGCGATGTGGGCCGCGACAACGCGATGTTCGTCCATCTCGCTCTCGTGCCGTTCATCAAGACCGCCCAGGAACTCAAGACGAAGCCCACGCAGCACTCGGTTCACGAGCTGCGCGGAATCGGTATCCAACCCCATGCCCTGCTCTGTCGCACCGAGGTGGACCTGCCCGCGGACATCAAGGCCAAGCTGGCTCTCTTCTGCGACGTGCCCGAGGAAGCGGTCATCTCAGCCCAGGACGTACCCACCATCTACGAGGTCCCCCTTCATCTCAAGTCGCAGGGTCTCGACACCTTCATCCTGAAGACACTCGGCCTCAGTTCTCCCGGCTGCGACCTCGCGAACTGGGAGCGGATCGTCGGCACGATCAAGAATCCCAAGGCCGAGGTCGAGATCGCGATCATCGGCAAGTACGTTTCGTACGAGGACTCGTACAAGAGCCTCAACGAGGCCCTCACCCACGGCGCGCTCGCCAACGGGGTGAAGCTCGTCCGTCGCTGGGTCGAGTCCGAAGAACTCGAGGCCAAAGGCGCATCCCTCCTCAAGGGGGTTTCCGGGATCCTGGTCCCGGGCGGGTTCGGCGCTCGGGGCACCGGGGGCATGGTGCTCGCGGCGCAGTACGCGCGTGAGTCCGGCACACCGTTTTTCGGGATCTGCTACGGGTTCCAGTGGGCGGTGGTCGAGTATGCACGGAACGTCTGCGGCATCGCCGGGGCCGATTCCACCGAGGTCAACGAGAACGCGGCCGACCGCGTCATCTACAAGCTCCAGGATCTTCTT
>JANNJB010000667.1:0-5323 GCA_031405615.1 Vicinamibacteria bacterium
CCCCGAGACCAATTTCGCACGATAAGGGGCTCTGCTAGAATCCGCCGTTCCACGCGGGGTGGTAGTTCAGTTGGTTAGAACGCCGGCCTGTCACGCCGGAGGCCGCGGGTTCAAGTCCCGTCCACCCCGCCATTCGCCCGCTTTGCGGGCAATGGCGTTGCGGACTGGGTTGACCCGCTCCGCAGGTTCGCGACTGCTTCGAGCCGGGCCGTGCGGCCCTGCTCGCCATCGCGGCGCCTCGCTTCGCTCGGCGTCAAGTCCCGTCCACCCCGCCATTCGCCCGCCGCGTCAAGTCCCGTCGAGAGTTTCTCGCCGTTTGAGGTGCGTCGCTTAGGCTGCGGTGCATGAGACCCTTCCTCCCGGCTCTGCTGGTCGTGTTGTCCGCGGCGTTCGCGGACGCTGCCGAAACACCCGCGACCTGCCCGCCAGCGCCGCAACCGCCCTCACCGGCGCGAATCCAGGAAGGCATGAAGGCCGCTCGTGACCGTGGCTTTCTCTGGCGGATTACCAAGGGGGATCGCACTTCGTACCTCTACGGAACGATCCATGTCGGCCGCCAGGAATGGCTCTTCCCCGGGCCGCAGGTGATGGAGGCGGTTCGATCGAGCGATGTGGTGGCGCTCGAACTCGACATTCTCGATCCCGGACTCGGACAGCGGCTTCGAGAGGGCATGGCTTTGAAGGCCGGGCAGACACTTCCCGCCCCGCTCACGCGCCGACTGCAGACCCAGCTCAAGGCGGCCTGCCTCCCCGACGAGATCCTGACCACCACATCGCCGCTCATGGTGGCGACCACGTTGACCATGATGGCGGGACGCCGGGAGGGCCTCGATCCGGCCTTCGCCATCGACGGGATCTACGCGGGCATGGCCCGGGGTCTTGGCAAACCCGTCACCTCTCTCGAAACCCCGGAGTTACAGCTCGATTTGCTGCTCGGCGGCACCGCCCGCGAAATCGAGGCGGCGGTCGAACGGGCTCTGGAGGATCTCGAACAAGGCGACGCGGGGCCGCTGGTCGGCCGCATGGCCTCGATGTGGGCCAACGGGCAACTCGGCGAACTCGAAAACTACGAGAAGTGGTGCGAGTGCGTGGAGACCGACGAAGACCGGCGGATGATGCAACGCCTGCTCGACGAGCGGAATCCGGGACTTGCGAAGGGGATCGACGAAGTCCACGCATCAGGAAAGCGGGTGTTCGCCGCGGTCGGCAGCCTTCACATGATCGGCCGGTTGGGCCTCCCTGCGCTTCTGGCCGAACGCGGCTACAAGGTCGAACGGGTCGACTTCAGGCCGTGAGGAGGACCGCTCGGCTGGCGTAGGCCTTGAGGCCCTCGCCGAGCACACGGATCGCCTTGCGCAGGTCGTCGCAGTTGAGGACGTACGCCATCCGCACCTCGTTCGACCCTAGCCCGGGCGTCGCGTAGAAACCCGCGGCGGGAGCCACCATCACCGTGGCCCCCTCGAAAGAGAACTTCTCGAGCAGGAAGCGGGCGAAATCGTCGCTGTCGGTAACCGGCAAGCGGGCCACGACGTAGAAAGCGCCCTCGGGCTTGCGAAGAAAGACGTCGGGAATCTTCTGCAGCTCTTCGAAGATCACGTCGCGCCGTTTCTGGTATTCGGCGCGCACCCCCGCGTAGTAGTCCGCCTCTATCTCCGCCATGCCAAGGGCGAGGACCTGGGCGAGGCCGGGAGGCGAGAGGCGTCCCTGCGCGGCCCGGTTCACGGCGGCGATCACTTCGGCATTGCGGGATACGAAGCAGCCGAGGCGGATGCCGCAGGCGCTGAAGCGTTTCGACAACGAGTCGACCACAACCACCCGTTCTTCAAAGCCGGCAAGGCTCAGAGCGGAAGTGGCGATGAGGCCGTCGTAGACGAACTCGCGGTACACCTCATCCGACACGAAGAACAGGTCGTGATCCCGACAAAACCCGGCGACGCGCTCGATCTCTTCCCGTGAGTAGACGGTCCCGGTGGGATTGTTCGGGTTGCAGATGAGAACAAAACGCGTGCGTGGACTGAGCGCGGCCTCGAAGGCCTCGCGGCCGGGAAGATGGAATCCCTCCTCGCCCCGGCACTGAACCGGAACCAGCTTCACGCCAGTCATGGCCGCGAAGGAGTTGTAGTTCGTATAGAAGGGTTCGGCGACGATCACCTCATCCCCCGCCTCGGCCAGGCACAGGAAGGCGAAGAACACCGCCTCGCTTCCGCCGGTGGTGGCGATCAGGTGATTCGGTGTGACGTCTATGCCCACCGTCGCGTAATAGCGGCACAAGGCCGCGAGGTACTGGGGCGTGCCCGCCGAAGGCGAGTAGGCGATGACCGGGTCTATCGACTTCAGCCGGTCCCGCATGACCTTCGGGGTCTCGAGGTCGGGCTGGCCGATGTTGAGGTGCAGGACGTGGACACCTCTCGCCCTGGCCGCATCCGCGTACGGCGCGAGCTTGCGAATGGGCGAAGGCGGCAGGGCCATACCTCGGGCGGAAACTTTGGGCACGTTGTGGATCTCCACGCTTCTTCGGATTTTTCTCTTAGACTCCGCGCATTCTGCACAGTTCGGATTCCCCGAACCGTCCTTATTCTAGGTCTTACAAAATGCTGGCAGGTTTTGGCCGGTTTCTCGTCCTTCTCACCCTCACCCTTCTCGGGGCCCTGATGGCTCCAGACCCCCTCGGAGGAGCCCTTGGGGGCGCCGTCGCCGGGGGCGCCATCCTCATCCTGGAAATGCTCGCAGGAAAAAGCGCGCCGAGGAGAGTCCTTTCCGGCAGCTTCGGCCTTCTCGTGGGATTGGTTCTCGCCGCACTCGCGGGGTTGGTCCTCGCTCCGGGAACAACGCCTCTCGAAACCGCGGTACGGGTCGGGCTGGGCGTGGGCCTCGGATGGATCGGTTTCGCGACCGGCGTTAAACGGTCGGAGGGATTCTCCCTGCGGCACCTGCGCTCCGACTGGGAGGCCAGCGCCGATGTTCCCGTGGCGTCGACCGCGCCGAAGATTCTCGACACCTCGGTGATCATCGACGGACGGATCGCGGAGATCGTGGAAGCCGGATTCATGGAAGGTCCGCTCGTCATCCCCCAGTTCGTCCTCGTCGAACTCCAGCAGGTCGCGGATTCCTCCGATCCCTTGAAGCGCAACCGCGGCCGTCGCGGCCTCGACATGCTCCAGCGCATCCAGAAGAACCCGGTGACGCCCATCCAGATCGTCGACACCGACTTCGCGGACGTGAAAGAGGTGGACCTCAAGCTGATCGAACTGGCGCTGCGCACCGAAGGGAAGATCGTCACGAACGACTTCAACCTCAACAAGGTGGCCCAGCTTCGTGGCGTGAAGATCCTCAACATCAACGATCTCGCCAACTGCCTGCGCCCGCTGGTCCTGCCCGGAGAGCCGATGCGCATCTTCGTCAGCAAGGAAGGCAAGGAGCACGGCCAGGGCGTCGGCTACCTCGACGATGGCACCATGGTGGTCGTCGAGGGCGGGCGGAGGGCGCTCGGTCGCACCATCGATGTGAACGTGACCACGGTCCTGCAGACCGCGGCCGGCAAGATGATCTTCGTAAGGTGGCCCGACGCGCCCGCGGAAGAGCTTTCGCGCAAGGACATAAGGCCGGTGCTGCGCCGGGGCGACTCGAAGATCACGGCGGAGATGCCCGTGGCGAACGCGAGCCTTCGCGATACCGACGAAGTCCCCCTCGCATCGAGGCAAACCGCCGAGGCGCTGCCCCTCGTCGCGAACGGCACCACGAACCGGGGAGAGTAGGCGTCTTGAGCGCGCCGCTGGGCTTGCGTTGATCCGGCTCGCTTTCGCGACTCTCACCGCCTGCCTTGCGACGGCGATCTTCGCGCCGATCGGCATCCTCGCCTGGCCTTTCCGTCGCGACGGCGAAGTGGGCTTTCGGGTGGCTCGGCTCTGGGCGTGGGCGATCCTCGCGGCCGCCGGGGTTCGCGTGACCACCGAATCGCTCTCCAAGCTACCCGATGGACCCGTGGTGTTCGTGTCCAATCACGTGAGCGCCATCGACATTCCGATTCTCTTCGTAGCCTTGCCGCGGTCTTTCCGGATCGTCTACAAGAGTTCCCTCGCCTGGGTGCCGCTGATGGGCCAGTTCCTCCTCGCCGCTCGCAACATTCCCATCGACCGCTCCCGCGCCTTCAGCGCCAAGCGAAGCCTGGCGCGCGCGGCTCGCAGAATCCACAGCGGCGTGTCGGTGGCGCTCTTTCCCGAAGGAACTCGGAGCGGAGAATCTCCGATGGGCGCTTTCAAACGAGGCAGTTTCAAACTCGCGGTCGCGGCCGAGGCCCCCGTGGTCCCGGTCAGTCTCATCGGCCTGCGCGCGGTCATGAAGCCGGGACGGCTCGTGCCCGGCGTGGTTCACGTGAGGATTCATGAACCTCTCGCGATCCCTGAGGCTCCGGACGCGGCCGAATCGCTTACCACGAGTGCTGAAGCGATAATCCGCGGCGAGGTCGAATGAACCTGACGAAAATGACCCGGGCCGGTGTCTCCGCACTTCTCGTGTGCGCGGGAGCGTGGCTCGCTGCCCGACCGATCGAGGCGAAGGGCCCGGACGCGCTCGCCCGCGCCATCGAGTCGATTCTGAAGCGCGACGTATTCGCGCCCGCGATCGTGGCCATCGATATCCGCGACCTCGACACCGGTCGAGGGCTCTTCGAGAAGAACGCGACGACGAACGTGAAGCCCGCCTCGACCATGAAGCTGTTCACGACTGCGGCGATCCTGGACGCGGAAGGTCCCGAGGGCGTTGCCGTCCCGACCACGGTGGAGACCGCCGGTCGTCTCGACGGGATGGGTCGGGTTCTCGGTGACGTCTACTTCATCGGCCGCGGCGACCCGAATCTCTCGGACCGCTTCGAATGGCGCGCCTCGAAAGACCCTTTCGACCAGATCGCGACCGACCTCAAAGATGCGGGCATCACGCGGATCGAGGGACGCCTGATCGGCTACGACGGCCTTTTCTCGGAGGAGACCATTCCCGACAGCTGGACCGCCGACGATCTGGTGTGGTCCTACGGAGCGGAGGTTTCGGCCCTGAGTGCTTTCGACAACGCGGTCCGGCTGCGGCTCGAACCGGGCGAACGCGAAGGCGACGCCACCCGGCTGGTGATGAGGCCGCCGACGGAGTTTCTGCGGGTCGAGAATCGAACCCTGACCTCGGCCGAGGGAGAAAAGGCGAAGGTCACGCTGACCCGGCAGCTCGGCTCGCGCGTGGTGGTCCTCGAGGGGAGCGTGCCTCGCCTGGGGACGGCGTGGACAGGTTCCGTCGCGGTGCCTGAGCCCACACTTTTCGCCACGACCCTGCTCGGAGA
>JANNJB010000668.1:0-4916 GCA_031405615.1 Vicinamibacteria bacterium
TCGCCCCGTCGGGGAGCGCGCAGCCTGGCCTCGGGCCACGGCGGGTGCGTCGCACTTGGACCCGTCACGAGGGAATCGTGTGCTCCTTACCCGCCTCGCGAACCGCGAACTCGCAGACGGACTCTTGTGACTCGCTCTCGACGCCCCGTCGGGTGCGACCCACATCAGCGACGGCCCCGCTGCATCCTCGGCCAAACCCCAACTTCAGAAAACCGCCTGAAATGGGGCGTTCTTAAACGGGTTTCTCAGCAGGGACCGGCCGCCAACCGACGGCCGGCTCGCAATGACGGATCGGGGTTTCTCTCAAACGTCACGTCCATAGGACGTGACCGGCTCGCAATGACGCTTGTGAGCGTCCATGGCTGAGCTGCTCGCAAGCGTCAAGTACGCATGCCCCGCCTGCGGGGCCGAGGCGACGTGGAGCCCCACCAAACACGCCCTGATCTGCGGCTTCTGCGGGACCGAATCCGCTTCGGAACTGAAGGTCGCAGGCGAGATCATCGAGCACGATCTCAAGCAGACCCTCGCTTCCTTGAAGGGCCGCGAGACCGGCCTCGCGCGCGAGGCCATCGAGGTCAAGTGCCAGAGCTGCCAGGCGATCTCCTCGTTCGAGGCGCACCGCGTGGCCCAGAACTGCGAGTTCTGCGGCTCCGCGTCGCTCGTGCCTTACAAGGACGTCAACGAACTCATCCGGCCGGAGAGCCTGCTGCCCATGAAGGTCTCCGAGTCGCGGGTGCGCGACGACATTCGGAAGTGGTACGGCTCGCGCTGGTTCGCCCCGAACGCGCTCGGTCAGAAGGCGATGACCGACACGCTTCGCGGCCTCTACGTGCCCTACTGGACGTTCGACGCGAAGGTCCACGCGGTGTGGACGGCGGAATCGGGCACTTACTACTACACCACCGAGACCTACAGGGAAGGTGGCCAGACCCGCACCCGCCAAGTTCGCCACACGCACTGGAGCCCGGCCTCGGGCGAGTTCGACCATTTCTTCGACGACGAATTGATCTGCGGTTCGAAGGGCGTCCACCCCAAGCTGCTTCGAGAGGTCGAGCCGTTCCCCACCCGCGACGCCGTGCCTTACGACTCGGGATACCTCGCGGGATTCGTGGTCGAGCGATATCAAGTCGACCTTGGCACGGCCTCCCAGACCTCGCGCGCGGTGATGGAGCGGAAGATCGAGGCGCTGTGCGCTCAGCAGGTCCCGGGCGACACGCACCGCAACCTTCAGACCCAGCAGCAGTACTCAGCGCAGACCTTCAAACACGTCCTCGCTCCGCTGTGGCTTCTGACCTATATGTTTCGCGGCAAGCCCTTCCAGGTGGTCGTGAACGGTTTCACCGGCAAGATCGCGGGTGAACACCCGCTTTCGTGGGTCAAGATCTTCTTCGCGGGCCTCGCCGCGATCATCGCGGCGATTGTGGCGATCTCGGTTCTCGGTTCAGAGTGAGCGTCATTCCTCTCCGCCGGTGAACCTGGACGTCTTCACGCGATCCGCCATCGACGGACGCTTCTGGGCCGCTATGAAGGCCGCGGCCGCGGCCTGAACGGTCAAACGTTGGGCCGCGAGCACGGGACCACCTTCGATCAGCAGACGCGGAATGCTCACCTCGGGACGTTCGAAGACCTTGTCCTTCGCCGTGAACGTGATCAGCGCGACCGTGCCTGGGCCGAAGGAGAGTTTCGCGTCGAAGAGTTTCTGCTTCAAGAGCAGCGTGTTCAGCCGGGCCGCGGAGACTTTGGTATGCAGGGCGAACAGCGTTGTCCACGCGATCTGGCGCGCTTCCTCTTCCGGGAACGACACCGGCACGAAACGCGGCCGCGCTTCAAGGCCCACACGATCCGGAGTCCAGGCCCACGGACGCGCATGCAGAGCGCCCGCGAAAGTGGTGAAGGCCTGGTCGCCCGCCGCCGTAGTGAGCAGCCCAAAGGCCGGGACCAGCACGTGCGGTCCCTGCGGCGAGAAGCCCTTGGGCGCGCCCTGCGGAAACAGCGCCGCCGCGTAGGCCTCAAGCGTACGAATCACGGGCACGCCCGCGAGGCCGATCTCGAACGGGAAACGCCAGAAGGGAAGCAGGACGGTGTCGCGCGATGTCGTGGTTCCCTCCTCGCGTTCGTAGTTGAGGAGGGTCAGGCCCTTGGCCGTGGGTGCTATTCCCGCGTGACAGTTCTCGCAGACCGATACGATCGCGGCCTCCGCGAGCTTTGGATCCCTTCCGCAGTTCGGGCAGCGGGAGGGCGCAACGAACACATGGCGGAAGGATGATCCCGCGGTTCCGAGGGGATCGGTATCTTTCCCGAGGGTGAACTTGTTGCGTTCCTCGTCGCTGAGATAGCCCGCGATCGTTCCGAAACCCGCGTCGAACAGCAGCGTTTCATCGCCGCGGTCGAGCATGGCCCGGACCAGGAAGTAGGGGCGATACACCGTTGCTTCGAAGGTCACGACGACGTGCCCCTGTTTGGCGACCGATTCGAAACCCGCCTCGAGATTCTGGCCGCGCCATTTTTCGAGTTCGCGACGAGAGGCATCGGGTGGGAGCCGCGGCAGGAAGCGGCCGAGCTTCGCGACGTCGGCGCTCAGCAGGGGTCTGAAGACGCTCCGGCCGAGGCGCAGGCCGGCGTCGCGCAGGTTGAACCGGGCCGGATCGTAGGCGGCGGAGGTCTGCTCGGCGATGTAGGCGCGGAGGCGCGCGATCTTGGGTCCTTCACCGTGCCGTCCGAGGACAGCCTGAACCACCTTGCCGGAAGTCTGACGGTAGGGGACGTGAATCAGGCGGCAGTCGATGACTTTGGCGCTTTCGCGCAGCTTGTTCTCGAAGCGTTTCAGCAGCGAGTTGACGAGAATGTCGGGCGGGGGATTGCCTTCCCGATCGCTGTGCTTCGCGACAATCGCCGCGCGCTGCGCGTCTATCCGATATCGCAGAAGAGTCTCGAGGATCGCCGCCTTTTCGGTGATCTGCGCGGGCTCGACGAACACCTCTTCACGTTCCGGGGCGGCGATGATGAGCAGCGACCGGCAGTGCTCGCAGGTGTGGCTGATCGTGGCGTCGGTGGCGATGAACGGCCCGCCGCAATGCCGGCACAAAAGCTGGACCTCGAACTCGCGCGCGGTTGCGGCGGGCAGGGCAGTTGGAGGAGGGGTTTGCTTCGAGCCGGTACGAGACGGACCGGGCTCTCGCAATGACGTATTGGGGCGGTTGGCTGATCGTGGCGGGAAGTGGGCGAGGGGTTACGGCCGCGCCTTGTAGCGGTCGTAGAGCCGCTGATGTTTGTTCTCGAGCGAAGTCTCTTTCCCGTCGATGATCACGGCGGTGATGTTCGTGCGGTGGTCGAGAATGTCGCCGTTGGTCACGATCAGCGTCGCGGCCTTCCCGGGCTCGATCGAGCCAAGGGTCGAGGCCACGCCGAGAATCTCCGCGGGGGAGAGGGTGATTGCGCGGATCGCGGCGCCCCGGGGCAGGCCATAGGCGTGCGCCATCGCGGCTTCAAGCGGCAGGTTGCGGGAGTTCGACGCGTCGTCGGTGACTATCGCGAAGCGAACGCCGGCCTTGTGGAGGGTGGCCGCGTTCGCGTAGGCCGCATCGTACGGGTCGGCCTCGCGGGTGGGGAGTTGATCGACGCCGATCAGAACCGCGACATCGTTCTTCTTGAGATCTTCCACGCAGCGCCAGGCCTCGGCGGCTCCCGCAATGATGAGCTTGAGTTTGCTGTCGTTCGCGAACTTGATCGCGCCCTTGATGTCGGCTTCCGCGTTCGCGCGCATCACCACGGGGATCTTTCCCGACGCGGCAAGTGCGAGAGCTTCCATCGGCAAATCGACTTTCATGGACACGCCCGAAGCGACGCCTTCGCCATAGGCGCGGGCCTCCTCGAAGAGCCCCTTGAGTCGCTGGAGATCCTTCTCCTGATTCTTCTTCCGCTCGGAAACACGCTGCTCGAAGGTCTTCGGCTCGAGGTTTGGGGGCCCCTGGGAAAAATCGATCACGGGTGCGCCGCTCGGATAACGCATGTGCATGGCGACGGGGCCCTTGACGGTGAGGGCCGCCGGCGTGTCGCCCACCGTTTTGATGACCGCGCTTTGCCCCGAGATGAGGCCTCCACCAGGCGCGGACAGCGCGGTGGTTATGCCGAACGCGCGGGCCACGGGGAGGAGCTCGCTGTCGGGATGGAACGCTACCCAGGCTTTGGCGTGAGGGTTGACGTCGCCCGTCTCGTTGGTGTCCACGGTTCCGGGGGCGCCCTGGGTGACCTCGGCGAGACCGAGCGTCGTGAGGCCATCGAAGAGGCCGGGATAGACGGTCTTCCCGCGGCCGTCGATGGTGCGGGCCCCCGCGGGTGCGGTGAGACCGCTGCCCACCGAAGAGATCTTCCCGTTCTGGATCACGATGGAGGCGTTCTCGAGGATTCCCCCCGACACGGTCACCACCCGGGCGCCGGTGATGACGATGGGGGCGTCGGCCGCCTGGGCCGCGACTGACGCGGTTAGAACGAGAGCTGCGAAAATCATTGCACACCTCCAAGCGTCGCCGCCACACCTTTGCGGGCGGCCACGTCCTTGCTGCGATCGAACATCACCTTGCCGTCGACCAGCGTCATTTCGACGCGCGTGTCGGCCGCGAACGGGTGGGCCTTGAAGATCGCAAGGTCGGCGTCTTTGCCCACTTCGATCGAGCCCACCCACTTGTCGATGCCAAGCTGCTTCGCGGGATTGAGCGTCACCATCTTGAATGCTTCTTCTTCGGAGACGCCGCCGTAACGCACGGCCTTCGCGGCCTCCCAATAAAGCCGCCGGGCCAGCTCATCCGAGTCGGAGTTGAGTGAGACCAGCACGCCGTGGCTCGCCATGATCGCGGCGTTGTAGGGGATGGCGTCGTACGCCTCCATCTTGTAGGCCCACCAGTCGGAGAAAGTGGAAG
>JANNJB010000669.1:0-2325 GCA_031405615.1 Vicinamibacteria bacterium
CCTCGAAGAACGGCGACTACATCATCCCCTTCCTTGCCGCGGGCGAGTACACCGTGAAGTTCGAGTTGTCGGGCTTCACCACAAAGACAATGAACCTGCGGGTTCAGCTCGCGGAGACCGTAGCGGTCAACGCCCGGCTTCAGGTCGGGGGCATGAGCGAAGAGGTTCTCGTCACCGGCGAGGCGCGGGCCGATTTCACGCAGTCGTCGACCGCGGCCGCGAGCTACAAGGCCGACCAGATCGAGCGGCTGCCGGTGGGACGCGACATCCGCGGCGCGGTCCTGCTCGCTCCCGGCACCACGAGCACGGGACCAGGCGGCAACGTCACGTTCTCGGGTGCGGCGTCCTACGAGGGACTGTTCCTCCTGAACGGCGTCGTCTTGAATGAGACGCTGCGCAATCAGGAGCGCCTGCTCTTCATCGAGGACGCCATCGAGGAGACGAAAACGTCCACCGCCGCCATCTCGGCCGAGTACGGTCGCTTCACGGGCGGCGTCGCCAACGTCATCACCAAGTCGGGCGGCAACGCCTTCAGCGGCTCGATGCGCGTGACCTTCGACAACGACAAGTGGCGCGCTCTCACGCCCTTTGAGAAGGGTCTCAGCGAGGATCCCCGTCGCAATGTCACGGTGCCGACCTATGAGATGACGCTCGGCGGACCGATCCTCAAGGACAAGCTCTGGTTCTTCGGCGCGGCCCGTCTCGCCGACAACAAGACCTCGCAGACCTCGGTGTTCACGAACATCGTGTACGACAACGGAGTCAACGACAAGAGGTACGAGGGCAAGCTCACCTACGCGATCACGCCCAAGCACAACGTCAAGGCGGCGTACACGAGCAGGGACCGTTCCGAGAGCAACAACACGTTCGGCGACATCATGGACCGGGCGAGTTTCTACGACTCCTCACAACCCGAGAATCTTCTTTCCGCCAACTACACCGGCGTCTTGTCCTCGAAGTTCTTCGTCGAAGCCCAATACTCGCAAAGGCGCTACTCGATCGTGGGCTCGGGCGCGCGATTCACCGACATTGTCAAGGGGACGATGATCCAGGACCGCTCGCGCGGGAGTGCTCGCTGGAATTCCCCCACGTTCTGCGCGGTGTGCGGCCTTTCTCCCGAGGACATCGCCGCGGGCAAGCTCAACGAGGAGAAGCGGAACAACCAGAACGTCATTCTCAAGGGCTCCTACTTCCTGTCGACGTCCGGAACCGGTTCCCACAGCCTGGTTTTCGGAGTTGACGGTTTCGAGGACACCCGCAAGAACAACAACTGGCAGTCGGGCAGCGAGTATCGGCTGCTCGCGAGCAACACCATCATCCGCGGCGAGAACCTCTACCCGGTGGTTATTCCCGGCACCTCCAACACCGACGCCGCGGCCAGCTACCTTCTGTGGACGCCCATCTTCGAATCCACGCGGGGCAGCCGCCTCCGCACCTACTCGGCCTTCGTGAACGATGCGTGGACGCTCAACAACAAGTGGAGTTTCAACGTGGGCGCACGCCTCGACCGCGCCGATGAGAAGGACCAGGCCGGGAACGTGGTGAGCAAAGACCAGGCGTGGAGTCCGCGTCTTTCCGCCACCTTCGACCCGAAGGGCAACGGCCGCCTGACTTTCCGCGCCGGTTTCGCCCGCTACGTGATGCCGGTGACGAGCGGCATCGCGGATCTCGGCTCGGGGGCCGGACGAAGCGCCAGCTTCCAGTACGTCTACCGCGGTCCCGCCATCAACGCCGACCTGAACACGCCGAATCCCGTGAGCGCCGCCGCCGCGCTGACCCAGATCTTCGCCTGGTTCAACGCCAACGGCGGCACCACAAGGCCCCTGCGCCAGAACCCGAGCTACCCGGGGGTGACCCGCAAACTCGCGACCGACCTCAAGACCCCCAGCACGCTCGAGTACACCTTTGGCCTCGGCGGCGCCATCGGGACGAAGGGCTCCTACCGGGTGGACGCGATCTATCGCGACTTCGACAACCTTTTCACCGATCAGATCCTGCCCGGCGTGAGGGTGGCCGATCCTACGGGTCGAAGTTTCGACCTCACCACGGTTGTGAACACCAACAAGCTCGATCGCAAGTACAAGGCCCTGCAGAGCCAGGTCCAGTACCGGGTGAGCGATCAGTTCCAGGTGGGCGGCAACTACACGCTCTCCAATTCGTACGGCAACTTCAACGCGGAGAACACCGCGAGCGGTCCTGTCCAGGACGACTTCCTCTCGTTCGTCGAATACAAGCAGGAGAGCTGGAACACACCTACGGGCGATCTTTCCATCGACCAGCGCCACAAGCTGCGCCTCTGGGCCAACTTCGAGAAGAAGTTCGACA
>JANNJB010000670.1:0-2096 GCA_031405615.1 Vicinamibacteria bacterium
AGAACTGCTCGAAGGCGACCGCGCGCATCAACTCGAGGCCCGCCTGCGCAAGGACGAGGCCGAGACCAGCACCCAGAAACGACAGCACCGCTCCTTCCACCATGAGCTGACGCGTGATCTGACTCCCCGCCGCCCCGAGGCTCATGCGCAGCGCCATTTCCCGCTCCCGCGTGGTCGCTCTTGCGAGCATGATCCCGGCGACGTTGGCGCACGCGACCGCGAAGACGAGGCATACGCCCACGGTCAGCAGAGAGAGGATGACGTCGGTGTCGCCTCCGTAGAGTCCCTGGCGCAGGGTGATGGCGGTGGCGGTCCAGTCTCGATTGGTGTCCGGATGTTCCTTCTGGAGGCGAAGGGCGATGGCCGCAAATTCGGCGCTCGCCGCCGCGGTGGTGACGCCGGGTTTGAGCCGCCCGGTCACCCGCAGATCGCGCCGCGAACGGTCGAGCGACAGATTGGCCTGCGCGAGGGGAATCCAGACCTCGATCTCGGCGAACGTCCCGATTTCGATGGCGGGCGAAACGATGCCGATGACGCTGACCGCCCGGCCGTCCAGAGTGAGTGTCTTGCCGATGACGCTGCGATCGGCCCCGAAGTCGCGCTCCCAGAATCCGTGGGCGAGAAGGGCCACGGGAGCGCCGCCGGGCGCGTCTTCCGCCGCGTCGAACACGCGGCCGGCAAAGGCGCCGAGTTCCCAGGCCGCGAAGAGATCTGCGCTTGCCGCCGAAACGAACACACGCTTCGCGTCCCCTTTTCCAGTCAAGGCGCCGGTGCCGAATGACATGGCCGAAAGGTGGTTCACGGTCTTCGCCTGCTCCTTGAAGTCGACGAAGTCGCCGTACGAGAGACGCGGGCGCGCCTCGCCCTGCTGGGGATGCGATGCCCGCGCCAGGATCAGCGTCTTTTCATCCCGCACCGGCAGTGGCTTCAGCAGAAAGAAATTCACGAAGCTGAAGATGACCGCGGAGAGACCGAGGGCAAGCCCGAGGGTCGCGATCACAACCGCGGAGTGGCCGCGCTGGGTCCGCAACTGACGCAGGCTGAGTCGGAGATCGCCTAAGAGGCCGGACATGGTATTACTCCGCGCGCAGCGCCTTCACCGGGTCGGTGCTCGCGGCACGCCAGGCCGGCGCAAAGCAGGCGAGGGCCGACGATGCGCCGAGGACGAGCAAAACGACAACCAGGGTCAGAGGATCCCACGGGGCAACCCCCAGCAGGAGCCCTTCCATGAGGCGGGCGAGGCCAACGGCCAGAATCAGGCCGATCGCGACCCCGGCTCCGGTGAGGCGCGCGCCTTCGCTGAACACCATGCGCAGGATGTCGGCGCGGACACCGCCCACGGCGAGTCGGATCCCCATCTCGCGGGTTCGCTGCGCCACGCCGAAGGCGAGTGTCCCGAACAGACCGACCGCGGCCAGGACCAGGCCGACAACACCGAGCAGGCTCAACATCTGCCCCCCGATGCTCTGACGAACCGACGCAGCGCGGATGTGTTCCTGGAGCGTCCGCGTGGCGAAGATCGGCAGGTTCGGGTCGAGGCGCGCGGCCAGCCTGCGAAATGGCTCCGCGAGAGCGATCGGATCTCCATCGGTGCGCAGGAGAACGGTCATGTCCGCGCGGTAGCGCTGAGACAGCGGAAGGAAGAACCACGGAACCGGCCTCTCGCCGAGGTCGCGGTACACCGCGTCCTTCGCCACTCCAACCACGGTCAGCCACTCCTCGCCGATTCTGAACCGCCCGCCCACCGCATCCTTGCCCGGCCAGAACCGCTCGGCCATGGTGTGGTTGACGACGGCCACGAGCGGCGCTCTCGCGAGATCTGTTTCCTGGAACTCACGGCCCTTCAACAGGGGCATGCGCATCAGGTCGAAGTATTTCGGGGAGATGACGTTGAAGTAGCCCCAAGGAGTGGCGTCCTTTGGGGCCGCGAAACCCTCGACTTCGATCGTGGTGGAACTCGACCCGCCAAACCCGAGCGGAGGCCGGCGAACCAGTGCGGCCGCCTGAACTCCCGGCAGGCTCTTCGCTTCGGTGAGGAGGTTCTCGAAGAACACCTGCCCCCGCCCCGAGTCGTAACCGCTCGTGAAAAGCTCGAG
>JANNJB010000671.1:0-7393 GCA_031405615.1 Vicinamibacteria bacterium
AAAGGCGAAGGTCACGCTGACCCGGCAGCTCGGCTCGCGCGTGGTGGTCCTCGAGGGGAGCGTGCCTCGCCTGGGGACGGCGTGGACAGGTTCCGTCGCGGTGCCTGAGCCCACACTTTTCGCCACGACCCTGCTCGGAGAAGCCCTTTCCCGGCATGGCGTCACGGTGCGCGATGGGTGGGTGGCGTCTCGGGAACCTTTGCCGTCTTCGCTCCGGCCCCTCGCCTCGCTGCGCGGGCCGGCGGTGGCCGAGCAGATCCGCGTGGTCAACAAGGAGAGCCAGAACCTCCACGCGGAAACTCTTCTGCGGCGACTCGGTCTCGCCGCTTACAAGGACGCATCCGTGGAGGCGAGCCTGCGCGCACGCGCGGAGTTTCTCAAGGGCCTCGGCGTCCGCGCCGAGACGGCCGACATGTTCGACGGATCGGGTCTGTCGAGGTCCGATCTCGTGACCGCGCGCGCGGTCGTGGATCTTCTCGCCGCGATGGCGCGCCATCCTCACGCGAAGGCGTTCCGGGAGTCGCTTCCCGTCGCGGGTGTGGACGGCACATTGCGGCGACGGATGGTCGGTTCGAAAGCCCAGGGTCGCGTCTTCGCCAAGACCGGATCGCTCCGTCACGTCAACGCGCTCGGGGGCTACGTGGATGCGGTCTCGGGACGACGGCTGGTCTTCTCGATCATCGTGAACCATCACACCCGGCCCTCGAAAGAGGCGCTCGACGCCATGGATGAAATCTGCGCGTTACTGGTCGAGGTGAAGTAACGGTCGCTTCCGCGGCCGATCGGACCCGGTCCGCACCCGCCTGCGGGTAGTCTCGCGGTGGTGGCGGCGATCGAAACCCAGGAGCGAACCCGCGAGGAAATCATCCTCGACGGCCTCAACGAGGCCCAGCGCGGCGCGGTGCTGCACGGCGATGGACCGTTGCTCATCGTGGCGGGTGCTGGTACTGGAAAAACCACGGTGCTCACCCGGCGCATCGCGCACCTCATCACCACGAGGCTCGCCCGGCCCGAAGAAATCCTGGCCCTGACCTTCACCGAGAAGGCCGCACGTGAGATGTCGGAGCGCGTGGACCAGCTCGTGCCTTACGGCTACACCGAGAGCTTCATCGCGACGTTCCACGCCTTTGGCGACCGGATCCTCCGGGAAAACTGCTTCGCCGCGTCCCTGCCCGCCGATTTCAGAGTGTTGTCGCGGGCCGATGAGATCGTCTTTCTGAGAGAACGCCTCTTCTCTCTGCCGCTCGAGCGTTTCCGCCCGCTGGGTGATCCCGGCCGCCATCTTTCCACCCTCGTGGAATTCACGTCGCGCGCCAAAGACGAAGGTGTATCGCCCGACGACATCAAGGCGTTCGGGGAAGCGCAACTACGCGAGGCCGAAAGTGCGAGCGGCGACGAGGCTCTGGCCGCGCGCGAACAAGCGCTCGATCTGATCGAAGCCGCGGAGTTCTTCCGGGCCCAGCAGGAGGCGCTGGCCGCCTCTGCCCTCGTGGATTTCGGCGATCAGATCCACCTGACCCTGAAGCTCCTGCGCCAGCGGCCCGATGTCGCCATCGCTCTTCGAAAGCGCTTCCGCTACATCCTGGTCGACGAGTTCCAGGACACCAATCACGCGCAGCTCGAGCTGATCCGCCTCATCGCCGGCGTTGACGCCCCGAACATCACGGTCGTGGGCGACGACGATCAGGCGACGACGATCAGGCGATCTACCGCTGGCGAGGAGCCGCACCCGCGAATCTCATCCACTTCCTCTCGCTTTACCCAAGCGCCAAACGCGTGGTCCTCCGCCAGAACTACCGGTCGACCCAGGAAATTCTCGACACCGCGTACCGGCTCATCACCTACAACAACCCCCACCGGCTCGAGGCCATGACCGGTCTCGACAAGAGGCTCATCGCCGAGCGTGGTCCGGGAAAAAACGTTTCTCAATGGCGCTTTCCCACCGTCTCGGCCGAGGCGGATGCGGTGGCGAAAGCGATCGAGGGCTTTCAGGGCGACGGTGTCCCTCTGAGCGAGATCGCGATCCTGGTCCGCAACAACGCCGACGCCGACCCTTTCCTGCGCGCGCTCAACATGCGCGGCCTCCCCCATCGTTTTTCCGGGGGGGCGGGGCTGTTCGAACGGCCCGAGGTGCGCAGTCTCATCGCCTTCCTGAGACTCGTGGCTGCCCCCGACGATTCGGTCTCGGCCTGGGCCCTCGCCTTTTCGGAAATCTATGCGTTCGATCCAGTCGATCTTTCGCGGATGTCGCGATACGCCTCGAAGAAGACCCGGCCGCTGCTCGATGTCCTGCGCGAACTCGAAGGAAATGCCGACCTCGCGTCGATCGGAGGCGCTTCGCGCGGAGCGGCCAGGAAGTTCGTGGCCGACATCGAGCGCGGCGTCACCAGCATGGCGCACAAGCGCACGGGTGAGGCGCTGCACGAGTTCTTGAAGGAGTCGGGATACCTCGCGCGCGTGGCCGCGGTGTCGTCCTCCAAGGACGAACGCAAGGTCGCCAACATCGCGCGCTTCTTCGAAATCGTTCGCGGTTTCTCGGTGGTGGCCGAGAACGACAACATTCCCGCGTTCGTGGCCCGTTTCGACCTGCTGCGCGACGCGGGTGAAGACCCGGCCGCGATCGAAGTTCAAGAAGGCGACGCGGTCAACATCATGACCGTCCACAAGGCCAAAGGCCTCGAGTTCAAGATCGTGTTCGTCGCGAGCTGCGTGGATCAGAAATTTCCGCTGCGGCGTCGGAGCGATCCGCTTCCCCTTCCCGCCGAACTGCTCAAGAGCGACATTTCGCCGGGCGATGCCCACCTGATGGAAGAGCGACGTCTCTTTTACGTCTCGATGACTCGGGCGAAGGACGACCTCATCCTCACGTCGGCGGACGACTATGGCTCCGGAACCACCCGGAAAGTTTCGCGTTTTGTGGTCGAAGCTCTCGATCTGCCCTCCCCGAAAACGAGAGTGGCGAAGTCCTCGCCGATTGAGACCATCGCCGCCTCGGCGCCGGTTCCCGAGAGTCCGGGAGCTTCGGGCGATGCGCCGGAACCCGAGAGCCTGGCCCTCGCTATGGCGCCTCCGCTGCGTCTTTCCTTCCGGCAGGTCGACGACTACCTGACCTGCCCGCTCAAGTATCGGTTCGTCCACCGAAACCGGATTCCCCTCCTCACGCATCACCGCGTGGTCTACGGCAGCGCGATCCACCAGGCGGTTCAGGAGATGTTCAAGGCACGTCAGGCCGGCGTGGCTTTCCCGGTCGAGGAACTGGTCGCGGCCTTCCGGCGGGCCTGGGTTTCCGAAGGATTTCTCTCGCGCGAGCACGAAGAACTGAGGCTCAAGGAAGGCGAGCGAACCCTGGAGCGTTTCTTCGAGTGGGAGAGCCGCCACCCGCTTCGTCCGACCGGAGTGGAAGAAGAGTTCTCCTTCCCGATCGGCCGCACGCGCGTGATGGGCCGGTACGATCTGGTGGTGGCGACGGACGAGGGCGTCACGATCCTCGACTTCAAGACCGGTGATGTGAGCGCGGAGGCCAAGGCTCAAAAACGCGCCGAAGAGAGCCTGCAACTCGCGATCTACGCCCTCGCGCATTTCCGCATCACAGGAAAACTGCCGACGCGGGTCGAATTGCGTTTCCTCGAATCCGACCTCGTCGGCGGCTTTGCTCCCACCGAGGCTCTGGTTCTCGCCACCGAGAGAGCGATCGCGGATGTGGCGGATCGGATCTCGCGTGGTCAGTTCGAGGCGACTCCCTCTCATGGCGCCTGTCGGCCGTGCCCTTTCCGCGACGTCTGCCCCGCTACCGCCAAAGACGATTAAGGACCAGGAGAGGATTAGTACACTCGACCCTTGTGACCGGGCCCCGCACACGTCTTCTCGCCGCGCTGCTCACCGCCGTGGGCCTGGTGGCGGGCGGCTTCGAGGCTCACCTCGCTCCCCAGGCTGTGGGATGGTGGCACGGCGTCACCGGTGGGCCGTCTGGCGCACGCATCGGCGGTGCAGCGCTCGCGGCCGCTCTGGTGTGGGTCGCGGGAGGTTTCGTGAACGTCCGCCCGTTCCTGTGGATGGGGGTCGGAGTGCTGCCCTTTGTCCCGGCACTCGTCGGGCTCTTCGCCCCAGCACTTTTCTTCTCCGGCTTCACGATGATCCTGGTGTTTGCGGTCGTCGCCGGCGTGACGTTCCGCGGCCTCCTTCCAAGATGCGGCCCGGGTCATCCCGCCACAGCGGCCTTGGTCGCCTTCGTCTTCTTTCTCCTCGTCGGCCGGTATCTGCCGGGACCCGCGGGGCCACAGGGCGACGAGCCGCACTATCTCCTGATCGCCGAGAGCCTGATCAAGGACGGCGACGTCGATCTCAAGAACCAGTTCGATGAGCGTGCCTTCTCAAAGTTCACGAGCGCCGATCTCGAACCCCACACCGCACCGAGATCTCCGGCAGGAAGGCTCTACGCCATCCACACACCCGGTCTGTCAGTTCTCATCGCGCCGGGATACGCGGCGGCCGGCTTCGCGGGTGCGCGGGCCGTGGTTTCTTTGGTCATAGCGGTGGTGGTGGCTCTGCTGTTTCTTTCCGCGAGGTCGCTCCTGGACGGTGCCACCGCGAACGTCGTCTTCGTGATCGCGACCTTCGCGAGTCCCCTGCCCATTTACGCCAACTCAGTCTTTCCCGATTCCACCGCGACGCTTCCCGTGGCTGCGACACTCGCCTGTCTGATCTTCCCTAGCCGCTGGCTCCTCGTCCTGGCCTCGGCCACGATCGCCGCGCTGCCCTGGCTGCATCCTCGATTCCTGCCGCTCGGTCTTGTGCTCGCGGTCGCCATCACTTTCCGTGGCCCGTTCGCGATCTCTCGCGCGGCCGGCGTGTGGGCCCCGCTCCTCCTCTCTACCGGCGCCCTGCTCCTTCACTTTGACTCGCTCTTTGGAAGCGCTTCGCTCTCGGCCGCCTACGGCCCCGGCTTTTCATCGGACGTTTCGATCCTGCGGATTCCGTGGGGCGCTTCCGCCCTCCTCTTTGACCGCCAGTTCGGGCTTCTGCTCTTTTCTCCCGTCCTCCTGATCGGCCTCGCCGGAGCATGGGCTTTGTGGAGGCGGAATCAACGGGCGGGCGTGACGCTGGTCGCCGGTTGTGCAGTGCTTCTTGGAGTTGGGGGCTCCTTCAGCATGTGGTGGGGGGGAGCGTCGGCCCCCGCGCGTTTCCTCATCGGCGCCACGCCTGCGCTCCTGATCTTCTGCGGTGCGCAGTGGCAGAGGAGTGCTCCCACCGCGGGCATACGTGCGGTGCTCGGCGCGGGCCTGGGCTACGGCTCCGGTTTGCTGGGGCTCGCGTGCCTGGCGCCGCGCGCTCTCCACAATCGAGCCGACGGCGACAGCGGTCTGCTTCGCCTCCTCGCCCCGATGCTCGATGTGGACCGCCTCTTTCCGGGTTTCGTGACCGGCGAGCGAGCGATCCTCCTGGCCGGGGCGTGGGCCATCGTGCTCGTCGCGGTCATGCTTCGTCCTCGTCTCAGCCTTCCCGCCCTGATCGCGCCGGCCGTTATCGGCGGCCTTGCCGCGACAAGACCGCTGGTCGACCCTTTCGCGGCGCCGCTCCGGGTCCTCGAGTCCTGGAACAACGCGCGAAGGTCTTTCGGGGGTGTCGATCTGCCGTCCGCCTTCATCCTGCCCGTGCCCCTCGGCGAGGCCTCGTGGAACCTGGGACCCGGAACCGAGGTCCACTCACCGCGGTTTTCGCTCCCAAGCGGCTCGTGGACACTTGAGGTGGAGTCGAGGAGCCGGGCGACCGATGATGCTTTGAACCTGGCCCGGGTCCTGCTCGTGGGAGACGATCCCGGTGCTCCTTTCGCCACCGCGACGATCCGCGCGGGCGAGCCTGTCTCGAGAATCGACTTTTCGCTGGAGCGCGGGGAACGACGTCTTCGGCTCTGGGGCACGGGCGTCCAGTCTCGGACCACCGTGGTGGCCGTGCGGCTGTCTGCCGGCACGCCAGAAAATCGCAGGCCTTGACAACTTGACGCGCGACACGGGGGATTGCTAGTGTGTTCACCGTTCTTACAACCGTACTCGTATGTCGTTTCTCCGGCGGTCACGGAGGTCGGGCGGGTCGAATGTCGACTCGATTCTTGGCGCTCCTTCGTTCGGTGACGTAGACGAGTCGAAAGGCCGAAGGAGGCCTAGCAAAAATGATCGAAGGCAAAGTGAAGTGGTTCAACGAGTCCAAGGGTTTTGGATTCCTCTCGCGTGATGGCGGACCTGATGTTTTCGTCCATCACTCGGAGATCAAGGCCGATGGCTTCCGTACGTTGAACGAAGGCGATCGCGTCAGCTTCGAAGTCGTGGACAGCCCCAAGGGTCCGCGCGCCGCTAACGTCAACAAGATCTAAGCGGTCCGTTCGAAGAAGCCAGCTCGCTTCTTTGCCCGGGGTTTCGAGCCCGTCTCGAAATTCCCGGGCTTTTTCTTTTCTGAGTTGGGGGGCCGCAAAGTGCTCAGCCCCCCCCAAAAACCCCGCGCTTCGGCCGAAAGTGACTCCGGCCTGCGCTAGCCAGCAAAGCTCGACATGTCCCAGGTCCTGACAACCCTTCGCCGTGCCGGCCAGATCGCTCGCGAAGCGCGTGATCTGGGAGCGGCCCTGATCGTGCCCGGAGCCTCTCTCCGCGCGGTCTGCGAGACCGTCGAAGCCGAGATAGAAAAGCGCGGAGGCAAACCCGCCTTCCCCGCCCAGACCTCGGTCAACGACATCGCGGCCCACGACTGTCCGTCGCCCGACGATGGCCGGACGTACCAGGCGGGCGATCTCGCGAAGCTCGATATCGGCGTGCACATCGACGGCTGGGTGGTCGACACCGCGACCACGGTCAACGTGGGCGGGTCCGGGAACGGACGAATGATCGAAGCCGCGCGCCAGGCGCTTTCGGCCGCGGTCCAGACCGTGAAACCCGGACTGCCGGTGAAGGAAGTGAGCGCCGCGATCGAGCGGGCGATCACCAGCGCCGGCTTCACGCCGCTTGAAAATCTGTGCGGTCACGGCGTGGGCCACTACATCGTGCACGCGCCGCCCGCGATCACCAACACCGTTCGCGCGGCCGAAGGGCGTCTGCCGATGCGGGGCGTGATCGCGATCGAGCCCTTCGCCACCGATGGCCACGGCCAGTCGGGCGCGCGCGGGACTTCGGAGGTATTCCGGCTCCTCCCCGCCGCGAAGGATCGCCTCCAGGATTTCGGCGTGGACCGGGATTTCGCCGAGGCCCTGCTCTCCTGGCGCGGTCTTCCGATCGCACGGCGCTACTTTCGCGCGTTCGGAAACAAGCTTGTTTCCGAGGTCTTCCAGAAACTCGAGCGTGCCCGCCTTCTTCACTCCTATCCCCCGCTCGTGGCTCTTTCAGGACGCCCGGTCGCTCAGGCGGAGCAC
>JANNJB010000672.1:0-2310 GCA_031405615.1 Vicinamibacteria bacterium
CCATCTGGTTGGTCTCGGTGCCCGGATACTTTTCGAGGTCCGTCTCGAGGAAGCCCCGAACCACGAACTCGAACGGGCCGGAGTTCTTCCTCATGCCCGGCACGAAGCTCTGCAGGAAGAACCGGTCCCCAATCCCCCAGCCAAACTTCGCCCCCAGTTCGCGGCCGATGACGCAGGCCTGCAGGTCGTTCATGAAGTCGCGGTACTGATCGGGCGGCACCGTGAACTCGGGGTTCATGGCGAAATAGGGCTCGGCGTCCACCGCGATGTTCTGAAACACGGTCGTCCAGTCGGTCTCGCCCGTGGCCCGCGGGTCCACCTTCCCTTCCTTGCGCGCCATCAGCACTCCCCCGAAAGCCGTGAGGGCCGACACTCGGGTCACGCCGGGCACCGTGAGGATCCGCGCTCCGTGGGTCAACGGGACGACGCCGATGATGCTCATCGCGTTCCGGGTCACGATGCGTCTCGGACTCCGCCCGTCGATGAAACCGTTGAGATGCGTGAGGACGCTTTGCAGCGAGCAGAAGAGGAAGACGCACAGCGCCATCGAGATGATGGTGCTGAGGGTGCGGACCCAGGTCGCGGAGAGATGCCTCAGGACGAAGGGAAGGAACTTCATCGGCCGGTCGCCCGTGTCGGCTTCACTCCTGCAAACCGAACGAGCGGTTGGGGCTTAACGGCGGTCTCGCTCGACGTGTCGGGCGGGTCCTTCTCGTCCGGCCGTTCAGTCATCCAGCAGCGCCTTCCCGAAGACCGGCTTGCCGCCGAGGGAGAGATAGGCCGACGTCCCGAGCAACACGACGAAGAAACCGAGTAGGGCGAACGACCGTCCCGCGTACCACGCCGACCCATCGAGGGAGAGCGGAACGCGGGCGATGATCAGAAACGTGCCGAGCATCGCCGCCGAGGCCAGGAGTCCGAAGCGGGTCAGAACGAAGATCGCGAGCGTGCCGAAGAACCCGGCGGCCACAAAATCGACCGGGTCCTCTACTCCCGCCAATTGCGGGATGGCGGCAAAGAGGACAAGGAGCAACTGACCCAGCCACTCGCGCCGCAAAAGCGCGTGCAGGAGATACAGCAGGAAGAGCATGGCCAGCGAGTACAAGACGCCGAGCAGCGGGCCCAGCAGGAGGTAGTAGGCCAGGTGGCGGGGCGACGTGAGTGTAGTGAGAATCCCGATGCCGCCGAAGGTAGGCGGGCGAGAGAACCAAAGGGGCGCCTCGTGCGCGATCTGCGAACTGAGGGCTATCGCCAGACCGGCCACCACTCCGGCCAGGATGTCGCGCGCCACCAGCGGGTCCTTGAAGCGGCCGGCGAGAACCCGAGTCCACGAAATGAGGGTGTGGGGCCAGCGCCGCCGGACCGCCGGTTCGGCGGCCATGTAGAAAGCCCACAAGGCAAGCGCGGCATAGCATCCCTGGCTCACGATATGAATCATGAGCGCGTGCTCTTCAACGGGGAGGCTTGTGTGATCGGCCCGAATGCTCTGGGCCAGGGTCAACACGAAGAACGCCGCGAGGGCGAGGCGGAAGGCGCCGCGGCGATCTCCACGGCCCATTCGAAGGTTGCGCCGGACGAGCATCACACCGGCGATCACGATCGGGATGGTCACGAGGAAGACCACGCCGTTCGCGATCGCGAGGCGGGTCGAGCCCTCACCAGAAGGCGAGTCGCGCGGCTTGACCCACGGGCCTTGCACTTCGAAATGGACAGGACGTCCGTGGTACGCCGAGGCCTCGACGTGAACGGCGGCATCCGGGAGATCAGGATAGGCGCCGTCCCAGGCGGCCTTGCGGTCGGACTCCACCGGGCCGGCCCAGCGAGGCGTCGAAACGGTCAGCAGCCTCGGATCGAGGCCGGCTTCGGTGAGAAGCACGGACCAGTCGGGTTCGGGGAATGGACCAGCCTCGGCCTCGAAACGCGGAGGCACCGATGTGAAGCTGACCAGCCTTCCATCCGTGTCGAAAACAATCCTGGCCATTCCGGAGAAGGTCAAGGGCGGCACATTCGAAAGTACCCGGCCGAGTTCGGGGGGACCCAGCCAGGGGAGCACGGGCGTCCAGCCACTCGACACCATGGGCCCTGGACTCTGTCGATAGTAGAAACGCAGCACGCCGGGCCGGGCCTGCGCAAGATTCTCGCGTCGTTGCACAGACTGGTCTCTTGACTCGACATGGTCGATGAGCTGGTCGTCGTAGAAGAAACCGAAAGCCGAGTCCGCCGGCGCGCCCTTGACCCCGAGCCGGCTGAGGACACTTTTCGCACGTTCGATCAGCACGTCGGGTGACTTCGTCATCAGCACTTGACGGA
>JANNJB010000673.1:0-8063 GCA_031405615.1 Vicinamibacteria bacterium
GCCGCACTCGGCCAACGCCACCACCCGCGCCTGAGGGAACGCCGATCGTTCTCCCTTCATCACCCCGGGCCGCCCGAAGAACTCGTCATTCGCCGGCCCCCATACCCCCCATCGCTTCGGCCGGAGTGACAAACGAGCGAGCGCAGCGAGCGACTTTGCTCTGGAGTGGGACCGCGCAGCGGTGCCACTCAGGAATCCGGCCTCCGACCATTGCTAGCCATGGGGGGGGGGTGTAAGGGCCCCCCCCCCCCAAAACCCCCCTCGGCTGCGGCGGGCGTACCACCGCCGCGCCCGCGGCGCGCGACTTTGCTCTGGAGTGGGACCGCGCAGCGGTGCCACTCAGGAATCCGGCCTCCGCTCAGTTGCGTTTAGCCCAGCAGGCCGGAGAGGAACAGCGTGCCGAAGTGAAGGGTCAAAACCGCTTTCCCTTCGAACTTGCCGTGGCCCGGGGTGATGTCGATCAGCATGTGACCGGCGGGGGCGATCTTCGGGTCGAACAGGGACTCGAGCTTGATGACCTTGGCGGGATCGGGGGTGGCGCCGCGCGCGAGCACGCCGTTGTAGAGCGCCATTGTCCAGTCGGTCTCGCTGTTCTTGATCACGCCGATCACATATTCACCGGCCGCCGCGATCACCTTCTCGCCGGACTTGAGGTCGGCGGAGAGTTTCAGCTTCGGATTCCTCGGTGAGGTGAAGACACCCACGGCCGCGCTGGTCGCGCGGGTCTCGTTCGCGGGCGTCGTGTTGTAGGTGACCGACGCTTCGATGCCGCCGGGAAGCGTGGCGGTGATCGTCTTGTTGAAATGGGGATGGGCTGTGGCGTAGGCGCCGAGTCCGGCCAGGGTGAGGACGGCGAGGGCGCGTTTCATGGCAAGAGTGCGGTTGTTCATCGCGAGGGTGTCTCTTTCTTTTGTGGAAGTGAGGACCGGCCGGAGCCGGCTGTTTCTTGATGCTATCTCTTGTCGCGGCTGCCCCTGCTTCAGTACGCGACGCGCAGGGACTGCCAGCCGTCTTCCGCGTGGGTCCGCAGCGCGGGCCCGAGACGTCCGCGGTCGGAGGCGGCGCGGACTCCCGAGGAGGCCGCCGGACACGCGCCCGTCGCCACATACGAAAGGGCGGTGGCGAGAGACGCTTCCCGGGCATCTCCGAGCGGATGGGCGATGTCGTCGGCGGCGCGGCAATCCGGCACGAAACCCTCGAAGTAATCGCCCTGGCCCCGCGCGTTCTGCACGCTGAACGCCACCGGCCAGAGCATCTTCTCGCAGATCCTGAACCCGTACTGGCCCACCGGCTTGCCGTACGAATTGTCGCCGATCACCACCACGGGGATGAAAGGCCTCAAGGCGTTGATGATCAGTTCGCTCGCGGAGGCCGAGGACTTCGTGGTGATCACGATGAGCCGTTCGAGAGGGAACGCCGAGGCGGGCCGCGGAAACCGGATCGCGCTGTTCTGGGACGAGCGCTTGTCGTTGTGGACGTATTGAGCGAAGACCTCGCCCGAGGTCCGGTCGCCGCCGATCAGGCCGCCCAGGTGCTGAGCCACTGCGATCAGGCCGCCTCCGTTGTAGCGCACATCGAGGACGAGTTCGGTGGCTCCCGCGTCGCGCGCCCGGGCGAAAGCGGCATCGAGCGCCGCGTACGACGGCTCGACGAAGTTCTTGAGGACGATGTAGGCCGTGGTCTTTCCTCCCGCCTGGTGGACGCTCACGTGAGGCACGGTCGGGATCGTCACCACCCGCTTCACTATCCGGCCCGACCTGGTCTCGCCGGCCGCGTTCTTGAACTCCACGTTGACCGTATAGCCCGCTTCCTCGCCGCCCCAGATCGTGCCCCACTCGCCGTCTTCATAGGTCCGCTGGATCGACTTTCCGTTGATGGTGAGGATCTCGCTGCCCCGATCGAAGCCGACTTCCGCGGCCGGGGACGCGGGGAAAACGTCAGTTACGCGGAGTTCGTAGCCGGTGGTGAACTTCATGGAGAAACCGAAGCCGAGGTACTGGGACTCGCCGTAGAAGGCCTGGCTGGAGGCGGCGGTCGAGATATAGCTGAAGGTGTTGTCGAGGGGCCGGTGGCGCACGGCGTCGAGCAGGGCATTGGGGTCCGCGAAAACGAAGGGACTGACCGACGGGATCTTCTCGTACCAGTAGTACCAGTCCCGCAGCGTCTGATACACGGTCTGGTTCTGCGAAGCGATGGCGCAATCCTGGGCCTGCGCGGTGGATGCGAGAGCGGCGAGAACGAGAGTGAGCAGTCTGCGCATGGGATCCCTCCTGGTTCGGAAGGGAATCGTAAGCCCACCGCCTCGCGCGAACCAAGGAGGGGTGTTCGAAGAGCCTTCGCCGGAGTAGATTGGGACGTGCCTCAAGCGGTTCTTCACGTCTGCGACAAGTTCGGAGTTTCGGGATCGACCATCCACGGAGTTTCCCGGCTGTTCGCCTGGTGGTTTCCCCGCTACGACAAGGCGCGGTACGTGCCCCATCTCGCCGGCCTCAAGAACGACGATGAAGCGACTCGCGCGCTGCGCAAAGAGGGCGTTTCGGCCCGGATGTTCGGACGGAGCCCCTTTGATCCCCGTCTCATCGGTGATATCGGCGCGGAAATCGAGCGGACGCGCGCGCGCATCCTTCATGTCCACGGTTACGCGGCCTCAAACTTCGGACGGATCGCGGCGAAACGGGCCGGTATCCCGCTCATCCTGCACGAACACTTCGCGGATCCGAAGATGCCCCCGTATCAGAAGATTCCCGACCTGTTCCTGCGCGACCTGACCGATCGTGCGATCGCGGTCAGCCAGTCGACCGCCGACTTCCTGATCAGGAGCCGCCACGTTCCCGAGGACCGCGTCAACGTGGTCTTCAACGGGGCGCCTCTCGATGAGTTCGCGCCCCGCTCCCGGGACGAGGGCTACGCCGTGCGAGCCGAACTCGGCCTGCCCATGGACGCTCCCCTCGTGACCACCCTGGGGCGTCTCAACGCACAGAAGGGCCACGACACGCTCATCGCCGCCGCGGCCACCGTGGTGGCCCGAATGCCGAGCGCACGTTTTCTCATCGCGGGCGACGGCGATCTCCTGCCGGCCCTTAAGGCGCAGGCGGCGACCCTCGGTATCGCGGACGCTTTCGTATTCGCGGGACATCGCCGCGATGTTCCCGAGATCCTCGCCGCCACCGACGTGTTGTGCATCTCCTCCAACTATGAGGGCACCCCGCTTGTCCTCTTCGAGGCCATGGCCGCGGGCAAGGCCGTCGTGTCGACCGCGGTCGATGGTTGCCGCGAGGTGATCCAGGACAAACGCACCGGCCTCCTCGTCCCGCCGAAGAACCCCGAAGCCCTCGGGGAAGCCCTCGTGAAAGTCCTCGAAGACAGCGCCTTGCGGGGCCGGCTCGGAAGTGCTGCCCAGGTCGCCTCGAAGCGCTATGACATCCAGGAGTGCATGCGCCTGATGCAGCAGATCTACGACGATGTGATCAGGGAGCGAAAGGGCTCCTAGGAAGCTCCCCGCAGCATGCGGTCGGTGGCTACCCGGTTGCGGCCGGATGACTTTGCGAGATAGAGCGCCGCGTCCGCGTTTCGGATCAGGGCTTCCTCGTCGAAATCGGGAGGGGCTATGGTCGCGACACCGAGGCTGATCGTGACCGGGTCCGAAACGTCCCCGTCCCCCGCCCGGACTTTCGCTTCGATCTGCGCGCGCAGGCGTTCCGCGAACTGCCGCGCCTCATCGTGTCCGGTGTGGGAGAGCAGGACCACGAACTCCTCGCCGCCCCAGCGGAACAGAAGTTCCTGGGCGGAGAGCATGTCGGTGGCGTGCCGGGCGACGCTCGCCAAAGCCAGGTCCCCTTCGGCGTGGCCGAAACGGTCGTTGAGTTTCTTGAAGTGATCGACATCGAAGAACACCAGCGACATGGGGCGGTTGAGGCCAAGGGAGCGTTCGGCCTCCCGGGCGAAGAGCCGTTTGAAGGCGCGCCGGTTAAAGCAGCCGGTGAGATCGTCGCGCAGGCTGCGCTCGCGGTGCTGGTCGCCAATCCCGGCGAGGGTCGCGGTGAGGGCCATGGTCGTGATCAGCAGGACGACCACGAACACGCCGACGAACAATCCCATCTCCCGCAGCCGCGGAACAAGCGGATCCCCGGTGACGGTTACCGCGAAGTCGGGGATCTGGAGCGCGCTTTCGAGGAGCTGCACGCCGAGAAGGACGAGGAGACCGAGCGTCGCCCACACGAAGAGCAGGAGGAGGAGCATCTTCGTCGTCGAGGTCTCGCGCTGCGGGGGAACCCCCACGGCATCCCGCAGCCAGGACTGAACCTGATTTCCGGTGAGCCACAACAGCGGGGCCGCGAGCGCCACCATTTGAAAGAAGTCGCCCAGGATCCAGCCGAGCCACAGCCGCTGCCCTTCATCGAGTGCGGTGCGCAGTGCCGCGTTGTACAGCATGATGTCGACCGACGAGGCGGTGGCCGCGATCAGCGCCGCCGCCGCGAAAAGCCCCCAATCGCGCAGCCGCGGCAGGTCCGGCTGGACGCGGAGGATGAGCAGAAGGAACCAGAGCAGCAGCAGTTCGATCGGGCTTCCCAGAGCAAAGAAGGCGGCGCGGGGCGCGCTCAGGCCGCTGTAGAGACCGCTTGCCAGCGTGGCGAGATAGGCGGTGGTGGCGCCGAACGCGGGGCCGATCCAGAGAGTGAGCAGGACCCCGATCAGCACCGGCGGATAGACGCTGAAGCCGAGAGTCCAGCCGCCCACCTGTATGGGCATCCCGCTCCAGTTGAGTCTGGCTTCGAGCAGGGCGAGACCGATCGCGGCCGCCGTGCTCCCTCCCCAGATGGCGATCACTCTTCGTGTCGGCGCCGCGCGAGAGCCGGCGAGCACCGTGCGGAGCGGCCACCAGGCCAGACCGCTCCTCCCGAGGTCGGCCGCGGTGTCGAACCTCATCGTCGCCTGACGACCTACTTCCTGCCCCGCTTTGCCCTCGACGCGGACTTCTTCCCGCGCGCGAGCGATGCGTACAGCAGGAAGAGGCCGGCGGCGAGGCCGACCCAGACCCAGAGGGAGACCCACGAGCCCGTGACCTGGCCGCGCACGAAACCGAGTCCGCCCGCCGCCACCAGCAGGAACAGGGGAAGCAGGGTCGGAGCGAGGAACTTTCCGGGCAGGGAAGGAAGCAACAGGTTGGGGAGGAGGCCCGCGAAGAGCGCCACCTCGGGCTCTGCGTAAAGAAGAAGAACGAAAAGGGCCGAATAGGCGCCGCGGAATACGAGCCGCGTTCTCTCCGCGCGGAGGACGACAAGGCCTGGGATCAAAGTGACGAAACCGATGAGGAAGATCAGCCATCCCGGCCACACGCTGCGTCCCACGACCAGCCATGAGTCGGACCGGGGTGTGGGTGCGATCGAACCATCCACGCCGCGGATGGCCTCGAAAGCCAGTTCGCCGAGTTTGAGGGCCGCGTTGTCCCGCGGCCCCGCCTCGATCGGGCTCAGGGCCTGCGGCCCGAGGAATCGGCGGGAGTAGGGGGTTTCCGTGGCGAGAACCACTCCAAGATCCGCGGCGATCGCACTCGCCGCGGTCGGATCGCAGGGCGTCTTGAACGCCCGGATGAAGGGCTGAGTGAGCAAAGCGATGTTCGGATCGTCGAACGAGAACTCGACCCCGCTGGGGATTCCCCGAAGAGCGGACTCCACGAGGTCACGGCTCGCGATTCCGCGAGACCCCCGCGGATTCGTGCGGGCGCACGCGGGGACGACCAGTGCGGGAACCCCACCCGAGGTTCGCAGGGTCGATGCGTCGATCAGGAACACGCCGTCGACAAGGCCAACGCTCCGTCCAAGTGATTCGAGATAGTGATTGAGGCCCTCGCCCCGGGCCTCGCCTCCGTCGAAGGAAGCCACGATCCAGGTCTTTTTCGGCTGGGCCTGAGCGGCCCGCTTTCCGATCTCGATGAGCAGGGCCAGGGAGCGCGACCGGTCCGAAACGTCCTCGAGATCCTTGTGCGAGTCGTGGTGGCTCGCCACGATCAACAGACGATCGGTGCGGCCGGGGATGCGCGCGACCACGTTCGATCCGGGCGACCCCTCGGAAACGAACTCCTCGACCACGGTCTGAGAGAGCCCGGCTTCCTTGAGTTTGGCCGCGACAAACTGCGCCGCCGCCTGGTTTCTCGGCGATCCGAAAGGATGCGGTCCGAGGGCGTTCAACGTGGCGCTCGTCTGGGCGATCACGGCGGCGTCGAAAGTCGCCGCGGCGAGGAGGGCAAGTGAGATCAAGGGGGGGATTATAGTTGCCGCCTTCCGCACGCCCCTGACCGCGTCCTGAACCAAGGTGGATCCCATGTCTCTACGCTTTCGATTCTCCAATCCGAAACGGCTCGGTTCCGCCGTCCTCCTCCTGGGGCTTTCGTCCCTGGCCACGGCCGGCGACATCGTGGGCAGGGTGGATCTCACGGAGAAAGGCGGGAACAAGGCGGTGGACCTCTCGGATGTCGTGGTCTACGTCGAGAGTTCCAAGGCCCGGCCCAAGGCGGGCAAGGAAGTGGTCTCGATGAAGAGCAAGACCTTCACGCCCCATGTCCTCGCGGTGGGCGTGGGCACGACGGTGGAGTTTCCGAACGAGGACCCGATCCTTCACAACGTCTTCTCGGTCTCCGGCGAGGGATTCGACCTGGGTCTTTACAAGAGACCCAAGAGCGGCTCGCGCACCTTCGAGAAACCCGGCGTCTACACGATCTATTGCAATATCCATCCTCAGATGAGCGCTCTTGTCATGGTCCGCGACAATCCCCATTTTGCGAAGGCTCTGAAGGACGGCTCGTTCCGGATCGTGGGCGTGCCCCAAGGCGAGTACAAGGTTCGCGCCTTTCACGAGCGCGCGGGCGATGGGACGGTGGTGACCGTGAAAGTCCCGGCGACCGGCGACACCGCGCCCCTCACCTTCAACCTCGATGCGGCGTCGTACAAACGGGTCCCCCACAAGAACAAGTTCGGCAAGAACTACGGGCGCGAGGGCTACTGATGGGACTCACCAAGAAGATCCTGCTCTTCACCGCCCTCCTGACCGTGGGCATCGTGGCCGCGACCCTCGTGTTCACCACGGTCCAGGCCAACGCACTCGCCCAGGCCAACCTGAGCGACCGTCTCACCGCGGCCCGGGGCATCTGGGACACCTTCGATGCGGACCGGCTGGCCAAGCTCAAGCTCGGGGTGCGCACGCTGGGCAACGAACCTGCCTTCAAGGCGCTGGTCGAACAACGCGATGGCGAGACCATCGCGGACACGCTCCTGGAACGCCGCGAGGATCTGCAGCCGGACTTCTTCATCGTTACGGATCCGGCCGGCCTTCTGCTTGCCCGAACCGACAAGCCGACCGAACGGGGCACCGACCTTTCCAAGGATCCTGTCGTCGGCATGAGCGTGCAGGGCGAAGAAGCGGCCGGCCTGTGGCAGGAAGGAGACCGGGTATTCCATGCGGTGTCGGCGCCGTTGTCGACCCAGGAGAATCTCCAGGGCGTACTCCTGGCCGGTTACGCGCTCGATGCCGCGGTGGCCAAATCCCTCTCCACGCTGACGGGGGCCGACGTGGCGTTCCTGACCGGCGCGGGCCAGACCGTGTCGTCTTCCTCCCTGGGGACGCTCGAGCCGTTGCTGTCCGCCGCCCTCAAGAGCGTCGGCGCGGTGAAGCCCGGCGAGGCTTTCGACCTCACCGTCGCGAACGGCCGCTACCGCGCCATCTCCTACACCCTCAACAATGCGGCGCGCCGCCCCGTGGGATCCTTCGTGGTCCTCGCGAGCTACGCAAAGGAGATGGCGCCCTTCATCCGGTTCCGAAACGCCCTGTTCATCGTCGGCGGCCTCACCACGGCACTCGGTCTTCTCGGCGCGTTGTGGATCGCGCGCCGGATCACCGACCCCATCTCCCTCCTCGTGGATCGCGTTCACAAGGCCCGGGACGGCAGTTTCGCGGGCGCGATCCCCGTTCATTCCAACGACGAGGTGGGCGCGCTCGCGAAGGCCTTCAACGGTCTCCTGACCGAACTGCGCGAGAAGGAGCAGTTCATCGAGTTCATGAGAACCGCC
>JANNJB010000674.1:0-2627 GCA_031405615.1 Vicinamibacteria bacterium
GGTTGATGCCGTCGATGTTGAGGACGCCGAGCGTCTTCTCGAGCGGATAGAGGGGGAAGCTGCCGTAGTACTCCGAACCGAGGAGGCCCTGCTCCTCCGCGGTGACGGCGAGGAACAAGACGGTGCGCTTTGGCGCCGGGGCGATCCCCTTCATCTTGCGCGCGATCTCGATCATCAAGGCGGTGCCGGTGGCGTTGTCGAGCGCGCCGTTGCAGATGTTGTCGCCGTCGACTGGAGCGCACTGACCGAAGTGATCCCAGTGGGCGGTGTAGATGACGTACTCGTCCTTGAGCACAGGATCCGCGCCGGGGAGTTTCCCGATGACGTTTTGCGAATCGACCGTCCGCATCGCCTGCTTCAAATTGAGCGACGCGGTGACGCCGAGGGGCACGGCCTTGAACCCGGGTTTGCCCGCCTCGGCCTTGAGCTTCTCGTAGTCCTGTCCCGCCAACTTGAGGAGAGCGGTGGCGGCGGCCTGGGTCAGCCAGCCCTCGACCTTCGCCCGGCCGAGGTTCTTGTCAGGCGCCGCCAGATTGAACCGCTCGGCGGCCATGCCCTGAACCACGGGCCAGGGGTAGCCCGCGGGGTAGGTCTCGTGGACGATCAACACACCGGCGGCGCCGAGTTCAGCCGCCTTCTCGAACTTGTAGGTCCAGCGGCCGTAGTACGTCATGGCCCTGCCGCCGAACATCTTTTCGTCAAGTTGCTTCGCGGCGTCCAGTTCCTTGGGATCCGTCGCGGCCGAGACGGGCGGGTCGTTGACGAGGACGACGAGGGTCTTGCCCTTGACGTCCACGCCCTTGAAATCGTCCCAGTTGTACTCGGGAGCCTGAACGCCGTAGCCCACGAAGACGAGTTCGGAGTTCTCGAGCGACACTTCATCCGCGACGTGTTTGCTGAACGCGACGAAATCGTTGCCGGCCTTGAAGGACTTTTTGACCCCGCCCTTCTGGATCACAAGCGGCGACGGCGAGCCGGTGATCGCCACCAGCGGCACCTTCTGCACCCAGCTTCCGTCGGGATTCCCAGGCTGCAGTCCCGCCTTCTTGAACTCGCTCTCGAGGTACTGCACGGTGAGGGTCTCGCCCTTCGATCCAGGCGCCCGTCCCTCGAACTCGTCGGACGCGAGCTTTTGGGTGTCGGCGAGGATCGCGTCGGTGCTGACGTTTGGAAAGTCGGCCAGGGTCTTTGGAGCGGGCGCCGGCGGGGGCGCGCTCGTGCAGGCGGCAAAGGTGGCGACGGCGAGAAGTGTTGCGAGGCGGGCGGGGAGGGAGCGCATGCGCGGAATTTACCTCAGGGGTCGATCTCGGGCTGCCCCGCAGCCCTACTCATCCGTTGGCGCCTTGAGGCGGCCCCGCCACCAGGCCACGAAAGCGCGGGCCAGTCGGTGTGTGATGAGAAGAGTGAGGACGCCGGCGCACAGCGAGAGGGGGATGAGGCCGTACCCTCCCACCACTTCCATCCCCGGGCTGATCGTGGAAACCGCCCCGAAGGCCGTGGGCACGCCGTCACGCAGGATCAGCCCCACATTCTGCGGGAAGACGGGTTTGAGCGCGGCCACGATGATGAAACCAAGGCCGAGGGCGTAACCGACGAGCAGCACGAGAGCCGCGAAGAAACCCTGCAGCGAGGTCGCCACCAGCCACAGCGCGCGGAATACCGGCACCGGCCGGCCCGTCGCCACCGCCTCCTCGAACGTGATCTCCGCAGCGTAGGCCTGGGCCACCTTCATCGGCGGCCCGAGATGCCGCAGCACGCCTTCGAGAGCCGCCTTCTCGTCGATAGCACCTTCGATCCTCGCCACCCGCTCGAGGATGTGCGACTCCACCTCACGGATCGATTCCTGGGCCATCTCCTTCGACATGAAGGTGGCCAGGGATCGGTGGAGCACGAACAGATATCCGCGAACCCGCAGTTCTCCCGCATCACTCAGTTTCATCGCGCCACTCCTCGCGCCTGTTTCGCCAGCGCATCCAGTTTCCCGGCGAAGGTTGTCCAATGCCGCATCATCGTGTCCAGCCGCTCGCGGCCCAGCCGGGTCAGCCGGTAGTACTTTCTCGGGTGAGGCCCCTCGTCGGCCACCCATTCCGTGACCAGCAGTCCCTGACGGGCCAGCCGGGCCAGCAAAGGGTAGACCGTCCCTTCATTCACCACCAGATCCGTCGACTCCTCGAGGTGCCGGATGATCTCGAACCCGTATCGCGGCGGACCGGTGAGGGTGAGGAGGACCGCGAATTCGAGCCCGCCTCGCCTCAACTGTTCCTGCCAGTTTTCCAGGGTCATCGTGATACCTCGTACCACAAGGCACTACGGGAGATCGAGGTACTTTGTTCCCGCTCGCATCGAGCGGTCGCGCCGGGGATCGTCTTGTTCTATCCTCGCGAAAATTGGCCGGCGCCTGGGGCGGGGTTCGGGCTGGTAGGGGTGGGGCGGGGTTGCGTCGCCGGTCGCCAACCGACGGCCGGCTCGCAATGACGTAAGGAAAAACTGCTGATAGTGGCGGGACGGGGTTGCTTCGTCGCAACGCAGAACGGGCTGGCTCCTCGCAATGACGTAGGGAAAATCACCTGATAGTGTGTGCGTTCTTTTGGGCGGTCCGAGCGGCTTGCGAAAAGGGAACATCAAGA
>JANNJB010000675.1:0-2848 GCA_031405615.1 Vicinamibacteria bacterium
GCGCTGACCGCGCGCGAGCGTGTTCTGGGTGCTCTTGTCGAGGTCGGACGCAAACATCGCGAACGCCGCGAGCTCGCGGTACTGCGCAAGATCGAGACGGAGGCGGCCGGCGACCGACTTCATCGCCTTCACCTGCGCGGAACCGCCGACGCGGGAGACCGAGTTACCGACGTTGATCGCGGGACGGATGCCGGAGTTGAAGAGGTCAGCCTCAAGGAAGATCTGACCGTCGGTGATGGAGATGACGTTTGTCGGAATGTAGGCCGAGATGTCCCCGGCCTGGGTTTCGATGATCGGAATCGCGGTGAGGCTGCCTCCGCCTTTCTTGTCGGAAAGTTTGGAGGCGCGTTCGAGCAGGCGGCTGTGGAGGTAGAAGACGTCACCGGGGTAGGCCTCGCGACCAGGCGGGCGGCGGAGAATCAGAGAGATCTCGCGGTAGGCCGCGGCGTGCTTGGACAAGTCGTCGTAGACGCACAGCGCGTGTTGACCGTTGTCGCGGAAGTACTCGCCCATGGCCGTGCCCGAGTAGGGGGCGAGATAGAGGAAGGGGGCGGGGTCGGACGCGGTGGCCGCGACCACGATGGTGTGATCCATGGCCCCGAAGTCTTCGAGGGTCTTCACCACCTGCGCGACCGTCGACCGCTTCTGGCCGATGGCGACATAGATGCAGATGACGCCTTTGCCCTTCTGGTTGATGATGGCGTCGATCGCCACCGCGGTTTTTCCGGTCTGGCGGTCGCCGATCACAAGCTCGCGCTGGCCGCGGCCGATGTTCACCATGGCGTCGATCGCCTTGATTCCGGTTTCGAGCGGCTCGCGGACCGGCTGACGGTCGACCACGCCGGGTGCGATGACTTCCACTTCACCAAAGCGTGTGGTCGCGATGGCGCCCTTGCCGTCGATCGGTTCGCCGATGGCGTTGACGACGCGGCCCACGAGTTCGGGGCCGATCGGGATCGACATGATGCGCGCGGTGCGCCGGACTTCGTCACCTTCCCGGATGAGTGTGTAGTCGCCCAGAAGAACCGCGCCCACCGAGTCCTCTTCCAGATTGAGGGCCATGCCTTTGACGCCGTGGGGGAGATCGAGCAGTTCTCCGGCCATGCAGTTGGTGAGGCCATGGATCCGGGCGATGCCGTCGCCGACGGAAAGGACGGTTCCGATTTCAGCAGTGTCGGTGCCCGCGGAGAAGCCCGCGAGCTGCTGCTTGAGAACTTTGGTGATTTCTTCGGCTCGAATTTCCATTTGGGCTTCTTCGATTTTCCTGGGGGTTTGGGAAAGAGACTTCGGGGATCTTGAGCTTCGGCCTGATCTTGTGGCCGGACCTACAAAAGACGCTGGCGGAGCGCCTTGAGCCGCGCTTTGACCGTACCGTCGAACAAATGGCCGTCGACTTCGACCTTGAGGCCGCCCACGAGAGATGCGTCGGTTGTGGTCTCGAGCTCCACCTTGCCGGAGACCGCCGTCTCGAGCGCGCGTCGCACGCGTTCGATCGCATCCGCCTCGAGAGGCATCGCCGCGACCACCTTGGCCACGTGGACGTTGTTGCGCGCGTTCCATTCGTCACGGTATCGCCGAACGATCTCGTCGGTCAGATCCACCCTCGCCGCATCGATCAGCATCTCGAACAGGCGGGGGAGCGGGGCGGTAAGCCCGGAGAAGACGCCGGTGAAGATCGCCTTCTTGGCCGCGGCGGGCACGGCGGGGTTCAGGAGCGCTTCCATAAGTGCGGGGTTCGCCTTGAACGCGCCGCCTATGGCCAGAAGTTCGTCGCGGACCGCCAGTGAATCGGTCGCGGTTTCGATAATGGCCCGGGCATAACGCCTGGCGGATTGAATGTCGTTCAAGCTTTGGAATGCAGTTTTTTAGGGACCCGTCGCGCAAGGGCTGGGGTTCGTTGAGCTTTGGACGCGGATTCGATGCATCCTTCGGGGAGGTCCTGACCAAGGGGACTTTTGGGTCGTGAGGATATCACGCGATAAGGGTGATTTTCCCCGGGTTTGCGGCTTTGACCCGCCCGATGACGCGGGCGTCCCGGAGTTCGAGCAGGATGCCCTGTGCTCGGTCGGCGGGGAGGGAGAGAAGCAGACCTCCGGAGGTCTGGGGGTCGAAGGCCAGGGTCACGCGGGCGGGATCGGGTGCCCCCGCGATTTCGACGAGCGGCGCGTATTGCTTGCGGTTCGACTTGAGGCCGCCCGCCTGGTTCTCCTCGGCAAGCTCCAAGGCGCCTTCGAGAAGCGGTAGTTCGGCGAGATCGATCTCGAGACCGACCCGGCTTTCGCGAGCCAGGCCCAGGGCGTGACCCACGAGGCCAAACCCGGTGATGTCGGTCGCGGCCCGCGCGCGGTACCGGCGGGCCATCTCGGCGGGGATCCTGTTCAGGCGGGCCATGCTGAGCCCCGAGGCACGAACAGACTCTTCGCGGGCGCGGCCGTTTTTCTGCGCGGTGGCGATGACCCCCGTTCCGAGGGGCTTGGTGAGAACAAGCAGATCCCCGGGGCGGGCGCCCGCGTTGGTGAGGAGCGCATCCTCCTCAACCAGACCGGTGATCGCGTACCCAAACTTGATCTCGGGATCCCGAACGGTGTGCCCGCCCAGCAGCGCACATCCGGCCTCCTTCAATTTCGCGGCGCCTCCCCTGAAGATGGCGGCCGCCCACTCCACCGGGAAGTCCTTGTCCGGGATCGCGGCTATGGAGAGGGCGGTAATGGGGCGGCCGCCCATCGCGTAGACGTCGGACAGGGCGTTGGCGGCGGCGATCGCCCCGTACTCCTCCGGGTCATCGACCACCGGCGTGAAGAAGTCGACGGTCTGAACCAGAAGCGATCCGTCGTCAAGGCGATAGACG
>JANNJB010000676.1:0-1921 GCA_031405615.1 Vicinamibacteria bacterium
TCATTGAAGTTCTCCTGATTGAGGTCGAGGCGCCGCCCGTCCTTGGTGGGGGGCAATCCTACGACGGGGCGCGCCCGAAAAGATGAGGGCCGGGATCCTCAAGTGATAGCTTTGGCCCATGAGCACGTCGGCCGCGAAGACCCCGGGGTTTGTGATTCCCGAGTCCGCTATCGAGTGGAAGGGCGTGCGCTCGTCCGGTCCCGGAGGGCAGAACGTCAACAAGGTCGCGTCGAAGGTGGAACTGCGCGTGGACCTTGCGCGGATAGAGGGACTGAGCGATGGTGCACGGGCGCGCCTTCGTTCGCTAGCGGCCTCACGCCTCGATGCCTCGGGCCACCTGCTCGTGACTTCGCAGTTGACCCGCGATCAAGGCCGAAATCTCGAGGATGCGAAGGCCAAGGTCCACGATCTCATCGAGCGGGCGATGGTGGTTCCCAAACATCGCAAGGCCACCCGCCCCAGCCGCGCGGCGAAGGCGCGGCGCGTCGACGCCAAGAAACTCGACGCGAAGCGCAAAACGAACCGGGGCCGCGCGTCGTTCGACGAGTGAGTCTGCCGGTCTCGCGGACCAGCTGTCGCGGACCAGCTTGACGCGGGTGGGGGTTAGGCGTAGCTTGCTCAGAACTAGCGGGCGGCCGATCTCCACACCACCTCATCGAGGAGTTCTCCATGCGTCGCTTTGTCTGTCGCGTAACGGTCGCGTTTTTGTTGAGCCTGGCCGCGAGCGCCTTCGCTCAGAATGCCCAGGTCACGGGAACGGTCAAGGATGATTCCGGCGGCGTGATGCCCGGGGTCACTCTCACCGCGAAAAACAAAGAGAGCGGCCTGGTCCGAATCTCGGTCAGCGATGGGGCCGGCGCGTATCGTCTGAGCGCGCTTCCTCCCGGGCTCTATACGATTTCGACTCAACTCACCGGCTTCCGGACCGAGGCTCGCGAGATCCTCCTCGTCATCGACCAGACCGCCAACATCCCGTTCTCGCTGCGGACGGCTTCCATGTCCGAGAGCCTGGACGTCATCGCGGAGACGCCTCTGGTCGACACCAGTGTTTCGACGGTCTCCACCAGCGTCTCGAACGAGCAGATTCAGAGCCTTCCCGTGGCCTCGCGCCGGTGGATCGATCTCGCCATGCTGACTCCGGGAACGAGCCAGGACAACATTCGCGGCTTCTTCTATCGCGGCAACGTGAACGTGGGCGGCGGCGCGCGTGAGTACTCGAATGCGTTCGTGGTGGACGGGGTCAACAATACGTGGGCCCAGATGGGGGAACCGCGGCAGAACTTCGCCATGGAAGCGATCCGCGAGTTCAAGGTCTCCACCTCGAACTACAAGGCCGAGCATGGCCTCGCGACGGGCGGCCTGGTTTCCGTGGTCTCGAAGTCCGGCACCAACGACTTCCACGGCGGCGTCTTCACCTTCTTCCGCGACGACTCGCTCACCGAGAAGGCGACTTTCGAAGTCACCAAGCCGCCGTACAAGCGTTACCAGTATGGCGGCTCGATCGGCGGGCCCATCGTGAAGGACAAGACCCACTTCTTCTTCACCTACGAGGGCACGAGGGAGAGCCAGTTCCTGACCGTGAACTCCCTGGGTCTGTGGCCGCAGTTCGATGGCACCTACGAGTCGAAGCAGAAGCGCTGGACGTATCTCGCGAGGATCGATCATCAGATCAAGGATGGTCAGACCGCCTTCGTTCGCTGGTCGGCCGAAGACGAGTATCGGCCGATCATCACCACGGGCGGACGCACCCACTCGACCGCCAGCTTCGACTTCGCGGTTCCCCGCAGCTCCGCGGTCGGGGGTCACACCTGGGTGATCAACCAGCAGGCCATCAATGATTTCCGCGTGCAATACGCTTTCGTTCTTCCTGCTGTCGTCGATGGCCGGCGCCGGCATCCAGTCCTGGCTGATCACCGTACTG
>JANNJB010000677.1:0-3661 GCA_031405615.1 Vicinamibacteria bacterium
CAGCTCATCGTTCCAGGAATCGTGAACGGCCGGGCCCTGGTCGCGAGTGCCGGCCGGATCGAGAACGACAGTTGTTTCGCCGAGGGCTCGGCCGCGCGTACCTTCCGGGTGATCGAAGCTCCGCTCGCCGAGGGGCGGGTCTTCACGCAGATCGAGGAGGACACGGGTGCGCGGGTCGCGGTTCTCGGGGCCAGCGTGAGGGCCTCTCTTTTCCCGGGCTTGAGTGCCCTGGGAAAGGAAATCCGGGTGGCCGGCGTCGCGTTCACGGTGATCGGCGCCCTGGCGCCCCGCCCGGGAGGGGTCTTTGGAGAGAACCGGCAGGACAGCGTCATCTCCATGCCGATCCGCGCGGTGCAGGCGATCTTCCCCGATGCGCGGAACGTCTTGATCTACTCGAAGACGAAGGAGGGACGGCGGCAGGAGGCGCGAGCGGACATCGAAACCATCCTGCGGCGTCTGCGCGGTCTCGCTCCCGATTCGCCGAACGATTTCCAGCTCACCTCACCCGACCAGATCATCGCGGTGTTCAACCAGGTCGGGAATGCGATCGGCGCGGCCACGGTGGCGCTTGCCGGCATCAGTCTCTTCATCGGCGCGATCGGCATCGGCAACGTGATGATCAACAGCGTGACCGAACGCACCCGCGAGATCGGCATACGCCGGGCGCTCGGAGCCACCCAGGCCTCGGTGCGCCGGCAGTTCCTGATCGAGGCCGGCGTGCTCTCGGGCGTAGGCGGCATCCTCGGCGTTCTCGTGGCCCTGGGCATCGGCTTTCTGGTGACCCTCGTCCTCCCGCGGTACGACGCGCGTCCGCCATGGGACGCGGCGCTCGCGGGCGTGGCGATGTCGGTGGTGGTGGGCCTCATCGCGGGATACCTGCCTGCGGCACGCGCGGCGGACGTGGATCCCATTGATGCGCTGCGCCGGGACTGAAACAGGCGACTAGACTTCCGCCTCAAAGGAAAGGTCCCGCATGCTTCTCGAAGGAAAAACCGGCCTCATTCTCGGGGTCGCCAACAAGCGCTCCATCGCCTGGGGCATCGCCCGGGCCTGCGCCCGCGAGGGCGCGCGGCTCGCCCTCACGTACCAGGGCGAGCGGCTCAAGGAGAACGTCGACGAGTTGTCGAAGGACCTCAAGGAGCCCCTGCTCTACCCCTGCGACGTCGCGAAGGATGAGGACATCGCCGCCCTCGCCGCCTCGGTCAAGGCCGACCTCGGACATCTCGACTTCGTGATCCACTCGGTCGCTTTCGCGCAGCGCGAAGAACTCACGGGCGAGTTCCTCAACACCTCGCGCGAGGGTTACCGCATCGCTCAGGACATCTCGTCGTATTCGCTCACCGCGGTGGCGCGCGCGATGACGCCTCTGATGGAGGGCCGGTCCGGTTCGATCGTGACCCTCTCCTATCTCGGAGGCGAGCGCGTGGTTCCTCACTACAACGTGATGGGCGTTGCGAAGGCTGCGCTCGAGATGTCCGTGCGCTATCTCGCCGCCGATCTTGGCCCGAAGGGGATCCGTGTGAACGCGATTTCCGCCGGCCCGATCAAGACCCTCGCCGCGGCGGGTGTGGGGGGCCTGGGCAAGATGATCGACTACTATCGGTCTCACGCGCCCTTGCGCCGGGCCACCGACCAGGAAGAAGTGGGCGACGCCGGCCTGTTCCTCGTGTCGAACATGTCGCGCGGCGTCACCGGCGAAGTGCTGCATGTGGACAGCGGCTTCCATGTCATGGCGATGGCCGCCGATCTCGTTTAACCAAGGAAGCGCCAACTCAAGATGAGCACGGTTCAGGTTGAAATCAAGGACGGAATCGGGACGATCCGCCTCGCGGGTCCGCGCGGCAACGCGATGAGTCAGGCGCTGGTGTCGGACCTGTCGACTGCGCTGCGGACGGTGGGGGGCGAGCCATCGGTGAAAGCGATCCTCCTCGCCTCCGCTCATCCCAAGCTCTTCTGCCCGGGCCTCGATCTCGTGGCGCTTTCGGACGTCACCCGCGCGGACATGAGCGCCTTCATGCTCGACTTCTCCGCTCTGCTCACCGACCTCTTCGCGCTCAAGAAGCCGGTGATCGCGGCGGTGAACGGCGCGGCGGTGGCCGGCGGGTGTCTGCTCGCCCTGACCGCCGACTGGCGCATCGCGAAACGCGGCGCGCCGATGGGACTGAACGAGGTCAAGGTGGGCGTGCCTCTGCCCTGGTCCGCGGTGATGCTTTTGAAGACCGCGTCGCCCGCTTTCGCGCAGGCCGCGGTGGCGCTCCTCGGCCGAAACTTCGAGGGCGATGCCGCGAAGGCCGCAGGTCTGGCTCACGAGATCGCCGAGCCGGACGTGTTCGAGGGCGTGGTCGCCGAGCGGCTCGCCGAATTCGCGGAGAAGGACGCCTACGCGTTCGGGGTCACGAAGGGTTATCTCCGCGGCGCGGCCGTGGCCTCGATGCGCGACCGGGAGGCCCCGCTCCTCGAAGAGTTCCTGGACGGCTGGTTCTCCGAGGGCACTCAAGCCCGGATCCTTAAAGCCGTCGAGTCGCTCAAGTCAAAGGGCTAGCCTCGATCAGACCGCAGGATCCTCCGGTTGATCTCGGTCCCACTCTCGATTTCCTGCGGGAGCTGTGGGCGCTCGATCACGCGATGCAGAAGCGGTCGAAGAGGATGGCGAAGGAACTCGGCGTCACCGGGCCGCAAAGGCTCGCCCTGCGGCTGATCAGCCGTTTCCCCGGTCTTCCCGCGGGCCGTCTCGCGCGCCTGCTTCATCTGCATCCGAGCACGGTGAGCGGCATCGTGAAGAGGCTGGCGAGTCGGGGCTTCATCGCCCGCGGCACGGATGGCCCCGATCGGCGGCGCGCCATGCTCCGGATAACGCCCGCGGGCCTGGGCCTTTTGTCGCGACCCGAGCCGACCCTCGAGTCGGCCGTGCATCAAGCACTCGAACAGATGACGGATCGGCAGATCGAAGCGGCCCTGCGCGCGATCGGCGTCATCGCGATGAGCCTCGCCTCGCCGTCGCCCCGGTCCCCTCAAACTCCGTGATCACTTGAAGGACCGGGCGAGCCTCCGTGCGCGAGCCCGCTTGCCGGCCCGCCAGAGCAAAACCAGGCCTATGACCGCGATGGTGAGACCGACCACGCCGAGCGTGCCGGTCACCCTGGCCACGGTCGCTTTCACGTCGTCGTAGGCGAGCCCGAGCGCCGACCCCGCGATGGTGAGCGCCGCATACCAGAGGAGCGACGCGGCGGCGGCCGGCAAAAGAGTGCGCGCGGGGGACAGTCGGTGGATTGCGGCGAAGGGCAGGACGGCCGCGCGAAGACCCGGGAGGAACCGGCTGAAGAAGACGCCGAGACCCCCGAACCTATCGATGTTGCGCTCGATCAGGGGCTGGATCTCTTCCGGCATCAGCGACCGGAAGACGGGTGACCGCAAGACGGCTTCGCCGCGCGCGCGGACCCAGTAGTAGACGGCGATGGCCGAGGCCTGATTGGCCGCGAAACAAAGGAAGCCGATCCAGACCGGCGAGTGGCCGGTGCGCACCGCCCAGAAGGCTCCGAGAGCCGCGGCCACATCCGCGGGCACCGGGGGGAAGACGTTCTCGAGGGCCGAGAGCAGAACCAGCAGGAAGATGACGAGGAGCGGATCCTGCGCGAGGATGAAGTCGACGATCCAGTCCATG
>JANNJB010000678.1:0-2320 GCA_031405615.1 Vicinamibacteria bacterium
CGAGAACTCCAAACGCGGCCAGGGCCAGAGCGCCCAGGAGTGCGGTCTCGACCGGCTGGAAGAAGGGGTCCAGGAACACCTGGTCGGCGTGTCGTTCCCGGAGAACCGCGTAGAGGATTGCGGCAGCAGCCAGGAGGTACAGATCGGGAGATTCGCTGCCTCGGGGCAGCACCGAGGAATGCAGTGTGGTGACACCGTCGCTCACGCTCAACGAAACACCGGTATCCGGAGAGAGAGGCGCAGGCTTCTCCTTCGCGGGACGCAGGGGAGAGTCCAGTTCGGAAGCCGCTCGCACCCGGCCATCGAGCCCGCGCAGGCCGATCCCCCAACTGCGGGCGAGCCGAACCGCCCATCGCCTCGACGCAGGATAGTCCGCGGTCTGGCGCAGAGCCACCTCCTTCTGACCCGAGAGCACCGCCTGGTACTCGGTTAGTTCTTCCGACCTGCCGTTCCGATGCCGCCTGCGCTCGAACGTGGTGCACACGATTGGAGCGAGTTCATCGATCGAAGCCTTCCACCGCTCCTTCCCCCGCGCCACGAAGACCGCCTGCCTCGTGCTGGTGTCGACGCGCAGGTATTGACCGTTCCTGGCCGCGTAGACCTGCGCCCCCACCAGAAGGGACAGACCAACCAATCCAAAAGGCGCGGCCTTGAGGAGCGTGGCGTCTCGGTCCTGGGACCCCATGAAGGCGATGAGGGCCAGAACGCCGATTCCCAGTGATGAGACTACTCGCGAGACCACGAGTTGCTCGTGGGACTTCGCGGTCAGGTACCTTTGGACCATTGGGGAGGAGGTTACTCGGAGTAACCTCGCTCAATTGCGGTCGGTTGCCGCCTTCATCAAACTTGTAAGGAGAGCCAGGAATGAATCGACGAGATTTCAACAAAGCCATGGGTGCGGTCGCCATCAGCCTCGCGGCGGGCGCGCGAGCGCTGGCCGACGACGCCAAGAAGGACGCCAAGAAGGCCGAGGACAAGGCCGCCAAGCACATCTGCAAGGGCAGAAACGAGTGCAAGGGCAAAGGCGGCTGCAAGACCGACGCCAGCGGCTGCGCCGGCAAGAACTCGTGCAAGGGCAAGGGCGGCTGCGCCACCTCGGCCCATCACGAGTGTCGCGGCAAGAACGAGTGCAAAGGTCAGGGCGGTTGCGGCACGAAGGAAGCCGGGTGTCAGGGGAAGAACTCGTGCAAGGGCAAGGGCGGCTGCGCCGTGCCCGTGAAGCACGAGATCAAGCCGAAGGCCGACACGAAGAAGTAACGGCTACTTCTTCTTCGTCGCCTTAACCTCGGCGGGCTTCGTGGTGATCTTCACGGAGCCCGCCTTTTCTCTTGCCCGCAAAACCGCCATGACGTCCGCCATCGGGAGCGGTGTGAACTCGCCGGAGAGGAAATCGCGGATCTCACGGGCGGTGAGGTTCTTCCTGAGCAGCAGGTTGAACTCGGCGCTGAACTCGTCGGGAAGGGCGGGACCGGTGGCCGGTCCCCGGCCGCCACCACCACCACCTCCGACACCACCGCCCGGACCGCTGCCTGGAGGCGGAGGAATGAACTCGACGAGGAGATTGCCGGCCTCGCGTTCTTCCGCGGTCATCACCGGCTCCGCGGCGATCGCCGATCGCTCGGCCGACTGAAGCTGATAGGCCGCTTTCACTTCGTTCAACAGCGACACGGCCCGCTGATCGATCAGCGGCTCGAACGTGGCGGCCTTCTTCTGACCGGCCGCGACATCGGTCCAGAGGACGCTCGCGGACCGAACGACGGCTTTCTCGATCCCGGCCTGGTGCTGGATCGCGTTTCTTGCCTCCTTGTAGGCGATCGTGACCGCCGCGGGATCCTTCGCGTCGGCCATGTATCCAAGACCCTTGACGTGCGACTCGCCCATGCGCGACAGACCTCGGCCGAGGTTCTCGGCCAGGACGCGCGCGGCCATTTCATTCGTGCCAGTAGCGAGAACCGCGAGGGACCCAAGCCCCACGGTCGCGGCGCGCTTGTACTGGGTCGAGTCCTGCTTGTCGGGCGTGTCCTCCGACGAGTGGTACCACATATCCGGCCAGGTGACGAACATGACCGCGGGGATGCCGTGCTGCATGTAGGTGACATGATCCGACGACCCGTAGTGCTTGTCGATCTTGATGTAGAAGGCGTCCTTGCTGCCGCGCGGAGACTCGACCGGCTGCGTGGGGGCGTAGCCCGTGATGTTGCGACGGAAGCGGACGCGCTCGCGCGAGATGTCCGCGACGTACTCCATCATGCTCTGGGCGATGTCGTTGAGATATGACGGGAAGGTGTCGGGCGTGCGCTGGAGGATCCAGAAGGCGCGG
>JANNJB010000679.1:0-2117 GCA_031405615.1 Vicinamibacteria bacterium
CATGCGGGCCAGGGTCTGGGCGAGAAGCGTCTTGCCCGTGCCGGTGGGGCCGACGAGGAGGATGTTGGCCTTTTGAAGCTCGACGTCGCCGCGGATCTTCTGCTTGGAGATCTGAAGCCGCTTGTAGTGGTTGTGGACCGCAACCGCGAGCTTCTTCTTGGCCATGTCCTGCCCGATGACGTAGTCGTCGAGGAACTTCTTGACGTCGTGGGGAGCGGCGAGGTTGCCCTTGGCCTTGGGGGTGGGGGTCTTCTTGTCGTCCGCGATGATGTCGTTGCAGACTTCCACGCACTCGTCGCAGATGAAGACGGTGGGGCCGGCGATGAGCTTTCGGACATCGCCCTGGTCCTTGTTGCAGAACGAGCAGCGAAGAGTCTCGCCGTCGTTTCTCTTCATCGTTGTCATCTCGGGGTCGTCATCTGGAGATGGCCCTCAGACTTTTTCCTTCTCTCGCTTCGCGATCACCTGATCGATGATCCCGTATTCAACCGACTGAAGGGGGTCCATGATGAAGTCGCGGTCGGTATCGGCGGCGATCTTTTCGATGGGCTGGTTGCAGTGCTTCGCGAGGAGGGCGTTGAGGTTGTCCTTCATGCGGAGGATTTCCTTCGCCTGGATGGCGATGTCGGAGGCCTGGCCCTGGGTGCCGCCAAGAGGCTGGTGAATCAGGATGCGGGCGTTGGGAAGGGCGCAGCGCTTGCCCTTCGTCCCCGCCGCGAGGAGGGTGGCGGCCATCGACGCGGCCTGCCCGACGCAGATGGTCTGGATGTCGGGTTTGATGAGCTGCATGGTGTCGTAGATCGCCATGCCGGCGGTGACGGAACCGCCCGGAGAGTTGATGTAGAGGTGAATGTCCTTTTCCGGGTCTTCCGCCTCGAGAAAAAGGAGTTGCGCGATGATCAGGTTCGCCACCGCATCGTCGATCGGCGTGCCGATGAAGATGATGTTGTCCTTGAGCAGGCGCGAGAAGATGTCGTAGGCGCGCTCTCCACGGGCGGTCTGCTCGACCACCATGGGCACGAGCATGGCGTGGGTGTCCCTCATTCGAAGTTGACTCTAGCAGCGGCCCGTATCATGTCAATAATGCGGCGGTCCCTCGCCTGAGCGGCCAGCCGCAGCTTCTGATCGTCGTTGAGACGGCCGGCGATCGCGTTCTCGCTGGTCCTCGCCCGGGCGGCGAGACGCTTGATCTGATCCTGGATGTCCTCGTCGTTCGCCTCGACCTTCTCGGCTTTGCCGATCGCGTCCAGAAGGATCTCGAGTTTGACCTGCTTCTCGGAGCCTTCGCGCTGCTCGGCCGCGATTTTCGACCAGTCGAGATCGACCTTGTTGAGGTCGACCCCCTGCTGTTGAAGATTCTCGGCGAACCGGCGGGTGCGCGCCTCGACCTGCTCGTCGACCAGGCTCTGCGGAATGTCGAAGGTCGCGAGGTCGGCCAGCTTGTTGAGGACCGCATCCTCGACCGCCACATCCTCGTTGTGCTTCAAGGCGCGTTCGATGCGCTCGCGGACGCTCGTCTCGAGGGCCGCATAGTTGTCGAAATTCAGGTCCTTGGCGAACTCATCGTCCTTCGCGGGCAGGGTTTTCACCTTGATGGCGCGAACCACCACGTGATAGTCGACGGTGCGGACAACCGGGGAGTTTGGATCCTCGTTCTCCCTCTCGACCGCCCGGGCCTCGCGGGTTTCACCAGGCAGAACACCCAGGAGAGCGGCATTCAGTTCCTCGTGATTGCCGGAGTGGCCGATCTCGATGAGGGTTGCCTCGCGCTTGCGCGCCTGGCCCGTGGAGTGGTCGGTGACCTCGATGTCGACCTCGACAAAGTCGCCGGTCGCGGCCGGCCGGTCGGGCGCCGGCTCGAACCGGGCAGAGGCGTCGCGCAGGCGATCGATTTCAACCTCGATCATCTCCTGCGTCGCCTTTTGCTTCTTGACGCTTACCTCGAGCCCGCGGAAGGCGGGGACGGTGACCTCGGGCAGGATGTCGAAAGTGATCCGGAACTTGAGCGAGCCCTCGGGAGCGAGCTCGACCTTCTCCAGCTTGGGCGAAGCCACGGGGCGGAGCTTGTGCCGAAGGCTACACGCCCGACGGGCGCATGGGCTTTTTTCATCCCGACC
>JANNJB010000680.1:0-16983 GCA_031405615.1 Vicinamibacteria bacterium
TGCGTCGCCCAGAACGAGTTCCCTGTCTTCGATACCACCTTCCAGCCAGCCGGCTCGGTGGTCAGCGCGCGTCTCTACTTCAAGTCCAACCTGAGCGACGAGTGGTTTTATACGGAATTCCAGACGCTCTCCGGCGATTTCCCGAGGTACAAGTGGAAGATGGCGCCTGATCCAGGCAATCCGGGAGCCACCACCGAGGGCGATGACATAAGGCGCCGTTGGGCGAATTTCAACGAGCCGGAACCGATTGATCCGGGTGTTCCTCCTACGCATCGAGCCTTCCTCCCGAAGATAAAGGAAGGGTCCGGTATCGTCGAGGTCACCTACTACATTCAGATCACGCTCGCCGATTTCACCGAGTCGAGAACCCGCGAAATCGTAACGAGGGTCCTTAGCGGTAGTGAGGCGTGCAAGGGCGGCGCCTTCTCTGCTCCTGCGGGAGCGCCGACCCAGGGGCTGGCCGTCCTCGGCAGCGGCGGTCTCGCCGGGGCGCCGGCGGGCTTCGCCAATCTCGGTCTCAACCTTATTGGCCCGCTGGTCAGTGCCGGCGCAGGCCTGGCGCCGCTGATCGTCACGGAGGTGGTGAATGACGACCCCACTCCCAATCCAACTCCAATACCCACTCCTGTTCCACCGCCGCCCCCGACACCAACGCCGACTCCGGTGCCGACACCCGTCCCGACGGCCACCCCGATCCCGCCGACGCCGGTCCCTCCTACCCCCACGCCGATCCCTACGCCCCGGCCTCCTGAGTTCTGTCAGCTTCAGGTCTCCGTGAATCCCCCAGGTGGCGTATTCAACCCCTGCAAGGCTTCGGTCAGCGGCGGCGCTGCGGGCCTTGTGACCTCCACTGGCGTGTTCACGGTTTCATGCAGCGATGCCGTTCAGATCACAGCAATCCTCGGCCCGCCTGCTTCGTTCACCGGCAATGAGGTGCTCGCAGGTTGGAGCGGGGGCTGCAGTGGCAACGCCGTGGGCGCCCCTTGCATTCTCAGTCCGCTGTTGGCCTCCAACACGACCGTAACCCTGCAATGCGGATGCCCGGCGGGGTCCTGCGGGCCAGGGCCGACCCCGACCCCTTCTCCGACCGCATCGCCGACCCCATGCCCGTCCCCCTCTCCGACGCCGGTCCCGTCGCCGAGCCCAACCCCGTTCCCGTCGCCGAGTCCAACCCCGTTCCCGTCCCCCTCTCCGACGCCATTCCCGTCGCCGAGTCCGACGCCGACTCCGACACCCACTCCGACACCGACACCGACCCCGTTCACGATCAGAAGGTAGTTTTCAGCCGGTCTGGCCGGTCCTGGGGAGTTCGTTGCCGCGGGTCTGTCGCCGCGAGCATGGCGCCCGCAAGGAAGATCGCCGCCCACGCGGCGTTTGCGGGCACGCGCAGTACGAGATCCACGAGGGCGTGGGTCAACATGGCAGCCAGTCCGGCGAGCGCGGGCCGCGTCTCAAGACTCCGGGCCAACTCGGGCGCGGCGATCCAAACGCGCCGCAAAAAGTAGAGGGCCAGGACGAACCCTGCTACGCCGGTCTCGAGCAGCCATTGCAGGTACTCGTTGTGAGCGTGCGGCCAGTATTCGAATCGGACCACGCGCTGATAAGGCCAGTAGGCCACCGCGAAGGCGCCGAGGCCGCAACCGAAGATGGGGAAGAAGGTGACCACGCGGAGCATGTCCCGCCACACCATCAGGCGGCTGGCCTCGAAGTCCACGTCCGCCATTCGAAGGAACGTTTGGGGGATGGAGGCTCCGAAGAGGATGACGATGGCGAGCGCCAGCGAAACGAGCGCAAGCCTCGGTCGCGCGAGAAGCTCGGGCCCCAGACCGACGAGGAGACCCATGCCCAGCGCGATGAGCCCTCCACGGGATCCCGCCGCCGCACTCGCGACGATAATCAGGCTGAGCGCGCCGAGCAGCGCGAGATGGGTCGCAAACTGCGGCGAGCCCGCGAACGCCGCCACACTTCTGAAAGATCCCGCGCGAACGGCCCGGCCGATGAGAGCGGCGGCCACCGCTCCCCCCATCGCCATCAGATTCGAATAGTGATCCCGGTTGTAATAGGGCCCGAAGATGCCGCGCTCATGGTCCGCCGCGCCCGGGACCTCGAAGATCCCGTACAGCCGATGCGGATGGGCGGAGGCGGATTGAACCAGACCCTCGACGGCTAGGATCCCCGACACCGCGGCCATCCCGGCGAACACAACGTTGAGTCTGCGCAACTGCACCGGCCGAGGAGCGCTGAAGATGGCGACCGCGAGGCCGTGGAGCGCGCCGACAAAGAGCCATGCCTGCGCGGTGCCCGTGGGGCTCGCGGTCAATGGGGCCAGCAGCGCTTCGCCTGAGGGAAGAAAGTGGGCGGCAAAGGAACCGGGGGAGAGGGCGCGCACTACGGCTTGAGGAAGGGCCACCGACTGAATCGCGAAGAGGGCGTGGAGTGCGACCATGAGCTTTGGCGCGGGGTCGAACCCATCCTGTAATCCCTGAGCGGGGTACCAGGCACGAGTCGCGGTCGTCAAAAGGCCCAGGACGATCCAGAACACGGAGAGCGGCACCCAAATCCCGAGCGTTGACGCGCCGAAAGCGAACGGCGCGAGCAAGGCGCTCGCCATGGCCAGCCCGGCGCTCAGTTTCGCGACCCGTTCCGCTGGTGATGTCAACGCACGGGCTCCCTCGGCGTCTGCGTCTTCCCAAGCACGGTGACCTTGACGAGGCCTCCGCCCCTGGCGTAGGTCATCCGCAAGTCGGCCGACCCGTCCTCGTTGGTGTCGAAATCCTCCGCGGCTAGGTACCCGGGCCGATAGTCCCGGATGCGGTCGATGCGTCCGTTGTTGTCGCTGTCGATACGGGCTTCCGCGAGGGTCCCCTTCTCGTACACCTGAACGTGCTCGAAGTTCCCGTCAAGGTCGGAGTCCGTCTCCACGCTGCGGAGGAGTCCGGTGCGATCGTACGTGGCGATCCGGTCCGGCCGGTCGCCGATGCGCGCGGTGGCGGACCGAAGGCGCTGTCCCTCGGCTCCGAAGGTGTCCCAGCGGTCGACCGTCCCGTTGAAGTCGGTGTCGAGTTCCTCGACTCGGGCGCCGCCGAATCCCTCGTACGTGACGATCCGATCGGACACTCCATCCTGGTTGCGATCGACAACGCGACGGAGAAGAGCGTGGGTCGACATGTCGTACGACGCCTGCTCGTAGGGCAATTGAATGACCCGCCGCTCCGACCCATCCGGGGCGGGTTCCACGCGCCACATCGGCAGGTCCACGATGGTGGTGCGGGAGAAGCCGGCCGAAGGCGCGGAAAAGGCGACCCCTATCAGCACGATGACGCCGAGAAGTCGCAGAGAACGGTTTGCGGGCGACATAAGGGGCGCGATCTTATTCGTCTTGCGTCTTCGCGGTTCGACGTGGCGGGGCTAAACTTCAATCCGGCTGAAATCACCTGCCTGGAGGCGCTCATGTCCAACCAAGAAAACTCTTCCACATCCGGCGTCCTGCTCTCCTTCGTGGTGGGAGGCCTCGCGGGCGCGGCGCTCGCCATCCTCTTCGCGCCAAGAGCGGGCCGTGAAACCCGCGAGATGATCGCCGATCGCGTCAAGGAAGGCGTCGACAAGGGCCGTCATCTCAAAGATGAAGTCGTCAACCGTTCGCAGCGACTCCGCGAGGAAGCGGTTGACTTCATCGAGGAGCGGAAGGAGCGTCTGGGGTCCGCGATCGACGCCGGGCAACAGGCCTATCGCGACGCTCGCGATCGCACTTAGCGTCGCGCGCGCGGCACAGGATCAAGGACCGATCAAGTGGGGAGAGGTGCAGGGATCGATGAATGAGTGGGCCGTCGTCTTCCTGGGAATAATGGCGCTGACCGCCCTGGTGCAGTGCGCCTTCGTCGTGTATGCGGCGCTCAGCCTAAGACGGACGGGCGAGAAGGTCGAGGACATCGCGCGGAAGTTCGATACCGAGATCCGCCCGGCCCTCCAGGATCTCCGGCAGGGTGCGGCCAACCTTCGCGCGATCTCGGATTCCGGCCGGGAGCAGGCGGCACGCGTGGAGAACTTGCTCGCCACCACCCTGGAGAACGTGGAGACCACGCTCGAAAACGTCCGGGCGCTGGTGGCGAAGCCGATCGCCACGCTGAGCGACCTGTCGGCATTCTGGGGAGGCCTGCGGCGGGGCTTCGAGACCTACCGCGGCTCGGAGCCGCGGCGCCGCCAGGGTCCGCCTGCGGCTCGCCGGAGCGAAGACTCGGACGAGCACATGTTCATCGGCTGATCGGTCTCGAGATTCCAGCCATGCCACGCACACGCCGCGTCGACGAATTCGTGGAGATCCTCCAGGGGTTGAACGAGGAGACGCTCACGAGCGCAGCCGTACTCGATATCTGCTCCGACACCGACCTCGATGACGCGTCCTTGTCGAAGTACGTGCATTGGCACGATTCCATGTATACGAGGAACCTCATCTACCGGAACGACCTCTTCGAAGTGATGGCCGTGTGCTGGCAGAAGGGCCAGAAAACCGTTCTTCACACCCACAACGGACAACTCGGCTGGATGATGGTGAACCGCGGTGTCGCCGAGGTCACGAACTTCAAGTGGAAGGGGTGCAACGCCTCCGAGGGGCAGAACCAGGGCGGCCTCGACTGCCTCGCCGGGGCCACCGAACTTGACCTTGCCCGAGAAAGTGTGGAGGTGTGCGGCCGGGGTGGGCACGTGAACTCGATCGATCGGGTTCGCACGATTCACCAGGTGGCCGTGGTGGGGGATGAGCCCGTCGTCTCCGTTCACATCTACTCCCGGCCGATCGAATCCTGCGTCGCCTTCGACCTCGAGACGCCCCGCTGCTACCGAAGGCAGCTGCGATACTTCAGCAAGTTCGGCGATGTCGTCATGACGCCTGCGGAGGTTCTCTCGCTCACCGCGGCCGCTTCCTCCGCGGGGGCCGGCGTCCGTTCCTGAACGGAGGGTGCATGGCCTCAAAATCGGCGGCGGGGAACCACCCTCGATCTCGCGGGGCGGAGGTGCTTCTGGCCGCGGCACGTTGCATCGAGACGGATGTTCCGGCGGCACTCGTGACGGTGGTCGGGTCGCAGGGCTCAACCCCGCAGCGGCCCGGAGCGCGCATGCTCGTCTACGCGGACGGCACGGTGAGCGGAACGATTGGAGGAGGATGCGTCGAAGCAGAGATGTCGCGGCGCGCCCGGCTCGCCATTGAGAACGGCCGGCCCAGCCTGACGAGTTATGACCTCACCCCGGAGCAAGCGGGCGACGAGGGCCTGGTTTGCGGCGGGCGGATGGACATTTTCATCGAGCCGCTCGAAGCTACGCCCGGCCTCGCGATCCTGGGCGCCGGGCATGTGGCGCGCCCGCTGTGTTCTCTCGCCGCGCTCGCGGGATTCAAGGTCTCGGTTCTGGACGATCGCGAGAAGTATGCGACGGTCGAGCGATTCCCTGAGGCCAGCCACGTCGAGGTTTCGGATTTCGAGTCGGCGGCGGCCAGGCTGCGACTCACTCCGAGGTCCTTTGTTGTGGTTGTGACCCGCGGTCACCGGGGAGACGCCGCGGCGATCGCGTCGTGCCTGTCGGTGAGGCCGAGGTTTCTCGGCCTCATGGGCTCGCGCTCCAAGATGGTGCACGTCTTCACCGACCTCGTCGAGCGAGGGTTCTCCTCAGACGACCTCGCCTGCATCGAAACCCCCGTCGGAGTCGAAATAGGCGCGGAGACTCCGGAAGAAATCGCGGTCAGCATCGTCGCCCGCATGGTGGCGGCGCGGCGCGGAGTGCGGGCGGAGAGTATCCGGTCGATGGCCGCCCCTCTGCCCGGGCGGCTCGCCAAGATTGCGAGCCGGGGCGCGACGCGGGTGTGACCCCCGGGCAAAGACGCCCGCCGTAGTTGACGTAATCGTAAGTCCCCACCGAGAATAGGGACTTCATGAAGTGGCTCAACCCGCGCCTGTCAACGCTTTGCCTTGTCGCGTCTTTTGCCGGGGCACAGACTCCCGACCCGGCGGCATTGCGGGCCGCCGACGTGATCGACGTGGTCGTCCTCGGGCAGCCCTCCCTTTCTTCGGACTTCGTGATCGACAAGGAGGGCGCGATTACGTACCCGCTGCTCGGCCGCGTTGAGGTTGGCGGATTGACGCCGCCGGACGTCGCCAAGAAGCTTCAGTCGCTCCTCGGCGCGGGCTTTATACGCCGGCCGGAAGTCTCCGTCCGGGTAAAGGAGTACCGGTCCCGACCGGTGCTGGTGATCGGCGAAGTGGCTCGCCCCGGGATCTTCCCCCTCAAGGGGGATCGCTCCCTCCTGACGATTCTTGCCGAGGCTGGCGGGCTCTCGTCAAACGCCGGGCATGAGGTGGTGGTCGCCCGCCCACCCGAAGGACGCGAGAGCGTCGCGATCGAACAGTTCTCCTCGATGCCCATCCTTCCCGGCCTTTCAGAAGTAACGGCTCCGGATTCCGACGAACTTCCTCCGGGCGCTCTCGCCGGTTCCGACGCGTTTCGTGCGAGTTTCCGGGAACTGATGAAGGGCAACGCTGAGCAGAATGTGATTCTCGAGGGCGGTGACATCGTCTTTGTCCCGAAGGCGGCGCAGATCTTCGTCACCGGCCAGGCGGCGAGACCCGCGACGATGAAATACGTCGAGGGGATGACGGTCCAGGATGCCCTGCAAAACGCCGGAGGGATTTCGGAACGCGGCTCGATCAAGCGGCTCAAGGTGATTCGGTTCGAGGCAGGGAAGCGGCGCGAAATAAAAGTGCAGCTCACCGATGTCCTCAAGCCCGGCGACACGCTCAATGTGGGTGAGAGGTTCTTTTGAGTCAAGGGATCGCCCGCCAGAAGCCCGCGCGCCGGCACGCTTTTGTTCAAATGAGGGTCGCGTGAGTTCTTCAGGCGGGGTTTTGCGCGCCGTACCGCCCCCGGAGGATCGGCGTCCCGCGGCGCCCGAGCCTATGGCGCGCCCCGAGGGAATGTCCGAATGGGTCAAGTTCACCCATGCCCTTTGGCATAGCCGGCTTCTGGTCCTGGCCTGCGTCGTGGTCGCGGTTGCCCTTGCGACGGCGTACAACTACACGGTGCGGCCGCGATACGAGGCGGTGGCGCAGATCGAGATCCAGAAGACGCGCCCGGACCTGACGCCCGGCCAGGACATCGTCAGCGCGGTAACGAACGAGTGGATCGAGACCCAGTACCGTATCATGGTGGGCAAGACGCTCATGACGAAAGTCGTCGAACGATACGACCTCACACGGTCGCCGGAACTGAGCGCGGGTCCCATGCGGTCGCCGATCGAACTCGTCCGGACCCGGCTGTTGGGCCGCCCAATCGAGGACTTCGGGCCCGGCATCGCGGTGGCTCCGGCGGTTTCCGCCCTCAAGTCACGCATCACGGTCCGCCCCGTTGCGAAAACTTCTCTGGTGGACCTCGTGGTCCGGGCGTACGACCCGAAGTTCGCCGCTCTCGCCGCGAACGGCCTCGCCCAGACGTTCATGGACGAGTCGCGGTCGAGCCGGGTGGATCAATCGACGGAGGCGACCCGCTGGATCGAAGCGCGGCTCAAGACCGAGCAGCAGCAGGCCCGCTCCTCCTTCGAGGCGCTTCGCGATTATGAAGACCGGAGCGGCAGTTCGAATCTCGAAACGAGGCAGCGCCTCGTCGAGGCAAGGCTGCAGCAAGCCAACTCTCAGCTGCTGGAAGCGCGCGGGGAGAAGGCCTCGCGCAAGGCCCACCTCGATCAGCTGCGGCGGCTCAGTTCGGCCGAGATGCTTTCCCTCCCGGAGCTGGCCGCAAACTCGACGTTTCAGTCGATGCGGAAGGAACTCGTCGAAATCGAATTCCGAAAGAGCGAACTCGATCAGAGTTTCGGTCCCAAACATCCAGACGTCCTCGGTCTCGAAACCAGAATCGCAGGTCTGCGATCGGCCCTGGTATCGGAAGCGCGGGGCGTTTTGCGTTCCGTCGAGTCCGCATACGAGGCCGCGTCGCGCGAGGAGTCGGTCCTGGCAGGTTCGGTGTCGGCCGCCCAGGCGGAGATGGCGGCTCTTCGCGACAAGTCGCCCGAGTATCAGACCCTCAAGCGCGAGGCCGATGCCTCGAACGACCTTGCGCAGGCCCTCGCCAAGAGGGGCAAGGAGGCGAGCGTCGAGAGCACCGTCAACGACCGGACCGTGCGGATTATCGAAGCGGCGGAGGTCCCGCGCTCAGCGGTGTTCCCGGACCGCACCACGAATCTCCAGATGGCGCTTCTCGCCGGGTTGGCCGCGGGCGTGCTGCTCGTCGCGGCGAAGGAGAAGCTCGACTCCACCCTCAAGACCCCCGACGACATCCGTGAGACGTTGGGCGTCCCTTTCCTCGGTTTCGTCCCGGATCTCTCGACCGTCTCAGAGGCGGCGGCGAAAGCCAATCTGAACGCGACCCGTCACCCCGCCTCGCCTCTTTCGGAATCGTATCGGGTCATCCGCACCAACGTCATGGCAACCGCGGCATCGACCAACTCCCGGATCATCCTGGTGACAAGTATCCATCCCGGGGAGGGGAAGTCGACCACCGCCATGAATCTGGCGGCGGCGATCGCTCAGACCGGGGCAACGGCGGTGCTCGTGGACTCGGACCTGCGACGACCCACTGTCCATGCCAACCTGGGGCTACCACGGACCCCGGGGCTGCGCGAAATCCTGACAAGAAACGTGCCCCACGCCGACGTGGTCCGCCAGGGCCCGGTGCCCGGGCTTTGGGCCTTGACGGCGGGCGGAACTCCCGACAATCCGGCGGAACTCATGGGCTGCGAGGAGATGCGAACGCTCCTGGCCGCACTCGCCAAGAACTACGATTGGGTGATCGTTGACGCTCCTCCCATCGGAGGAATGGCGGACGCGCTCATCATCGGCGGCCTGGTCGACGCCATTGTGCTCGTGGCCGAAGGCGATCGCACGACCAAGGCGATCGCCGCCGACGGAATCGGTCAGTTGCACTCGGTTGGAGGACGGGTTCTGGGTGCGATCCTGAATCGGGTCGACGTCAAGCGAAACGCGTACTACCTGTCTCGATACGCCACCGGCTACTACGGAGGCTATGGCTACTACGGCGCAGTGTATTCACGGTACTCGACAGGCGGTCGACCCGGGGGCGACGGGCGATCAGAAAAATTGTGAACTCGTCTTGCCTCAATGGTTTGATTCGGGTAGCCTCCATGCATCCTATTTGCGTAGTGGGTTTTGGCGTCATCGTCCGTTCGGGCAGTCTTGGGCAATTTAGAGGGATCAAACTTTGAACAGCAGAAAAATTCTTGGAGTATTCCTCTCCGTCGCGATGGCGCTCCCGTCGGGCGCCGCTCCTACCGCCGCGAGCGGAACCGTCAAGGGCGTCGTATCGTTGGCGGGCCGCGGACTCGAGGGGCTCTCGCTGACTTTCGTCAACGTCGAAACCGGCAGGTCCTTCGCGGTGAAGTCGGCGGCGGACGGGTCGTTCACGGCTCTCGTCCCTGCCGGCTCCTACGTGGTGTCGAGCCCCGGCCGCGCCGGCATCTCCATTGCACGGGCGCCTCTCTCGATCGAGGTCGTTTCAGGGCGAGTGGCGTCCGCCAATGTTGAACTTGCCGCCTTCGCCGCGCAGGCCCAGGAAGCGCCGGTGGGCACGGCCAAGATCACTCATGATGCCGCTGACTGCATCACCGAGGGGGAGTTCACCCTTGTGGAGGCGATCTTCGAGCCACTTTCTTCTGTGGTGAACGGTCGACTCTATTTCCAGTCGAACCTCAGCCCCGAGTGGTTCTACACGGAGTTTGAGAAGATTGAGCCCCAGGCGCCTGGTGGTCCGACGCATCGTGCGTTCATCCCCAAGGTCAACCAGGACGGCGGTATCACGACCATCAACTACTACCTGCAGGTGACCTCATCGGACTTCGCCGAGACGAAGTCGCCTGAGCACACGGTCAAAGTGGTTTCCGGCGGGACCGAGTGCGGCGGCCGACTTGCACCCATTGGTACCCCTGATGGCGCGGTTTCCGTCCTCTCGGCCAGCGGTGGCGCGGCGGGTTCCCTCGCCGGATTTGGCGGCGTAGCCGGCGCCGCCACGCTGGGCGCCGCGGCAATTGGCGGCATCGCGGCCGGTGTCCTGGTCGGCGGCGTTGCGGTTCGCCAGGCCACCCAGGAGGATCCGACGCCGACTCCGACTCCGGCCACCCCCACCCCGGCGACCCCCACGCCTCCAACCCCAACGCCGACGCCTGCTATCTGTACCGTCACGGTGATCACGAGTCCCGCAATCCCGGCAGATCCGTCCGTAGGCGGCCAGTTCTGCACGGCCACGGTGGTCTCAACCGTTGGCGGCAACCTCGGTGTGGTCAACGGAACGCGTACGTTCTCCCTGCCCTGCACCGCCCGAGTCGATATCTTCGCCAACGTGGCCCCACAGTCCTCGGTTGGGAGCACCTTGCCGGCCACCTGGTCCAATGCCTGCGGTGGGTCCGCCCTAGGCGTTCCATGCGTCCTGAACCCCGTTGGGACAAACGTCGTGGTGGGTCTCACCTGTTCGACGCGGTAACGCGCCGGACGGCGTAGACGTTCAGAGGGGCCGGCCCGGATGGCCGGCCCTTTTCCTTTCCGCCCGACTCCGCGCTACTCCCGTCGGGCGGTTGCAAGAGCGATGACGCAGATGAGCAGCGCCGCGCTCGCGGGAACGTGCAAGGGGAAGTCGAGAAACGACTGCACCGCGAAAGCTCCCGCCACTGCGATGCAGCACTCACGCGCCGGTTCCAGGCACTTCAGGCTTCGGCGCAGATGACGAACAACCAGGACGAGAGCGAGCAGGCCGAGCACACCAGCCTCAACAAGCCACTGCAGGTAGTCGTTGTGCGCGTGCTGCCAGAACTCGTAGGCGGCATTCCGCTGGTACGGCCAATAAGCGGCGGCGAACGTGCCCACGCCTGATCCGAATACCGGAAAAAAGCGGAACAGGGTCGTCATGTCGAGCCAGGGAGCCCAACGGCTCTGCACAACGTCCAGGCGCATGAACCGTTCGAAGGTGGCACTCCCGGTCAGGGTTACGACGGCCGCTCCGCCGACGAGCGTGGTCACTAGAAACCACCTTCCAAACGTACGCAGGGCGACGATTCCGAGCGCCGCAAGGGCGGCGAGAGCGCCAGATCTGGATCCCGACGCCGCGGCGGTCACAGTGAGGAAAGCGGCCGCCCCCGCCAGCAGGATGACTCGGGCCAATACGCGTGGGAGGTGGAGCAGGCGAAGGAAACCCCCGTTCTCGATTACGATCGACGCTCCAAGGCCCGCAGCCAGACCCGTTCCAATGGCCATGGGCGTCGCGAAGTGATTCCGATTGAGGTACGGGCCGAAGACCGCGGTTTCAAAACCTGACGGCACCGCGATCTGAATCCGCCCATAGAGATGGTGGGGATGGGCAGATCGAGACTGCCACAGGCCCTCGCCGGCCAGGAGCAGGATCATGGCGAGAAGTGCGTGCAGGACGGTCCGCCGCTGTTTGGAGGGGAAACCCTGCAGGGCCAGGAAGAGCCCCTGAAGTCCCGCGACGTACAGCCACGCCTCGATGGTCGCAAGCGGTGATACGGAGAGAGGGCGGAGGCGACCATCGCCGGGATCGGGAAGGAAGTGCGCGGCATGGGACCCGGCGGAGAGGAGCCGAAGGAGTCCTGCGGGCATCGGCATCAGCTGGATCACGAACAGGGCGTGGATGGGGAGAAGCGCGCGAGAGACCGCGACGACGCCGTCGTCCTGGCCGCCCCCTGCGACGCGCCAGCGGATTACCGCGCTGAGCCCACCCAGCAGCAGCCAGAACTGGGCCAGGGGAATCCATACCGATCGATAGACGGCGCCCGCCACAAAGGGGGCGAGGCAAACACTCGCGAACGCGAGCCAGGCTATGGCGCGCAGCAGTCCCTCACGCCGCAATCGGTTCCTGGCCTATCGGGAGAGGCGCTCGACCTTGAGAACCGCGCCGCCTTTCGAACGAAGGAGTCGAACATCCGCGCGTCCGTCGCCGTCCCGGTCGATCTCTTCGCTCGCGAGGTACCCGGGGGTCCAGTCCTGGCTTCGGTCGCGTTTGCCGTCGCCATCCGTATCGATCTCGACCCGGCTGAGCCGGCCCTTCACGAACACCTGAAGCTGCTCGCGACGGCCGTCGTGATCGGCGTCTTTCTCCACCTGGGTGGTCTGATTGGTTATCGGATCGATCTCGACGAAGTTCTCGGGGGTCCCGCCCCTGGCCGAAGTGGAGTAGCGAACCATCACTCCTTCGGCGTTGTACTCTTCCCATCGATCGAGCTTCCCGTCGCGGTTTTCGTCGATTTCGAGCCGCTCGGGCGTGCTGCGTCCGGCGAAGTAGGCGAAGGCATCCGGTTTCCGGTCCCCGTTGCTGTCGAACTTGATCTGACGCAGGGTTCCGTCAAGTCCGTAGAGATAGGTATACGGGGGCTTTTCAAGGAGTCGCACTTCGACCCCGCTCGAGTCCTTCGTCATGCGCCATGGAGGAAGGTCCGGGGGCGGGGGAGCCGAGCCGAATCCGCAGGCTGTCGCGGCCAGAGCGATACCGGCGATAATCGGGGCGCGCATCCAAAGATGATAACAACACAATCCGCCGGCCCGACCCCGATCTCCGATCCGGACCGCCCGTGCCGTTGATGGAAGCGGAACGACCGGCCGAGGAGGGTCCGGTCTTCGAGATCTGGGCGTTCGGCGGCGGCAAGGGTGGAACAGGAAAGAGCGCGCTTGCCGCTTCCGTGGGTTTCCAACTGTCGAGACTCGGCAAACGCGTGGTTCTGGTCGACGCGGATTTTGGTGGCGCGAACCTCCACACCTGCCTGGGAATTCCCCAGGGAACGCGATCCCTTCTCGACTTTCTGCGCGCGGGCGGCAGCGTCGCGGATGAATTCGCCCTGGCAACGCCTTATCCCAACCTGAGGCTCATCAGCGGCCGCGCGGACGAAGGTGCGGGCTCCCTTCCCCCTGGATGGTCGGCGCGGCTCGCGAACGCCCTGCGGGCGCTACCCGTGGACCTCGTGCTTCTTGACCTTGGAGCCGGTGTCTCGCCGGAGACCATGGAGGCGATGAATCTCGCGGACCTCAAGGTGCTTGTGTCCGTGCCGGAGCCGAGTTCTCTCGAGAACGTCGCGAGCCTGCTGCGGGTGTTGTGCCTGCAGAGGCTCACCCAGAGAATCTCGTCCAACGAGGTGCGCCGCCGCCTGATCGAGGTGCAGGCGGGCCAGACGTCCACGCGCATCAGGGTGGTCGGCGACATTCTCCGGGAGATCGAGTCGGTGGATCCATCATTATTGGGCGCGGCGCGCGCCATTCTTGGCGAAATGGCCTTGACCCTCGTGACCAATCAGGTTCGCGATGAGTCCGATCGCAGGTTCGGCGCCCAGACCTCGGCGGTGATCCGCCGCCACTTCGGGCTGCCGATCTCGTACGCAGGTTTTGTGCACCACGACGACGCGGTCTGGCGGACGCTTCGCCGGGGGAAGATGTTCATGGTCGATGCGAGTCGCTCGCGGGCCGCCGAGGACATCCGGCGCCTGACCCGAAACCTGCTTCGACGCGCCGATCTTTCGCCGGTCTTCTAATCCCACAACTGACAGGTTCCTCGTGAACGAGAAAAACTACTACGAAGTCCTCGGGGTGGCCCGCCACGTGGGCTCGGGCCAGATCCAGGCCGCCTACCGCTTCGCCCGCAGCCTGTACACCGGTGAGTCGACTCCGACCTACGGCCTTCTGGATTCCGAGGAGCGCGGTCGGATGCTGGCCCTCGTCGAGGAGGCGTACGCGGCCCTCTCAAACCCCAGCGTTCGGCGCGACTACGACCTCAGGATGCAGGGGCGCGCTGGCGATCCCCAAGGGTTGGACGCGGCCCCGTTGCAGGCGTCCCCGCCGCCGGCGCCCGCGGCCCGACCCGTCCCCCCCTCTCAGCCCGCGCAAAGCCCCGCCCCCACGCCGCCGCTCAAGATTCCCGATGTCGTCAACGGGCCGGCGCTCAGATTGCTCAGAGAGAGCTGCGGCCTTTCGATCGAGCAGATCGCGGCCCTGAGCAAGGTAGGCAGCCGATTCCTGCTGGCCCTCGAGGAGGACCGCCACAAGGCCCTGCCGGGGCGCGTGTTCGCGCGAGGCTTTCTGATCGAATACGCGCGCGCTCTCCGGGTCTCGGAGTCGGACCTCGTCGAGCGATACCTGAGACACTGGAACGGGAAGTAGGGGAGGCCCCTGGCGAGAGGGAATTTCGCGGCAACGTCGCGGGTATAATGTCATAACCTTAGGACAACTATTCCAAGGACGGCAGCGGCGGTGGCGCCGCTCGGGACAACCCTCACAAGACCCTGCGATGACCGACACCCAACCGACAACGGCCGGCCCTCTTGAGGGTGTCCGGGTACTGGACCTCGCCACCCTGTTCGCGGGGCCACTGGCCGCGACGCTCCTCGGCGACTTCGGCGCGGACGTCATCAAGATCGAACACCCGAAGGGCGACCCCGTACGCACCCACGGCCATCTGAAGAACGGCATCAATCTGTGGTGGAAGATGATCGGCCGCAACAAGCGGGCGATCACGCTGAACCTCTCGCACGCGGAGGCGCAGGACATTCTTCTCGACCTCGCCGCCCAGGCGGACGTGCTGATCGAGAACTTCCGGCCGGGAACGCTGGAGTCGTGGAACGTCGGGCCCGAGCAGCTTCACGCCCGAAACCCTGGCCTGGTGATCGCGCGCGTGACCGGGTTCGGACAGTCGGGTCCCTATCGGAGACGTCCCGGCTTCGGGACCCTCGCGGAGTCGATGAGCGGCTTCGCGGCCATGACCGGAACCGCGGACGGGCCGCCTACGCTTCCGCCCTTCGGACTGGCCGACGGCATCACCGCGCTGGCGACCTCGTCCGCGATCATGATGGCGCTGCGTCACAAGGATCGGACCGGTCTGGGTCAGGTCATTGATATGGCGATCATCGAGCCGATCCTTACCATCCTCGGACCCCAGGCGACGTGGTTCGACCAGCTTGGCGTGGTCCAGGAGCGAACGGGGAACCGCTCGGTCAACAACGCGCCACGGAACACCTATAAGACCGCGGACGGAAAGTGGGTCGCGGTCTCAACCTCGGCGCAGAGCATCGCCGAACGCGTCATGCGGCTGGTCGGCCACCCCGAGGTCATCGACGAACCCTGGTTCCAATCGGGCTCCGACCGCGCGCGGCATGCCGACACGCTCGATGCGATGGTCGGCGGCTGGATCGCGAAGCATCCGATGTCCAAGGTCATTGAAGACTTCGAGGTCGCCCAGGCCGCGGTTGCGCCGATCTACGATATCCGCGACGTTCTTGAAGACCCCCAGTACAAGGCGCTCGATTCGATCACGACGGTGCAAGACGAGGAGCTGGGGCCAATCCGGATGCAAAACGTGATGTTCCGGCTCAGCCGCACGCCCGGGGCCATCCGGTTCGCGGGCCGCGGAATCGGCTCCGACACCGAGGGCGTTCTCGGCGAGTGGTTGAAGCTCGGCCCGGAACGCATCGCCGACCTGCGCGCCAAGGGCGCGTTGTAGCGGGGGTTCCGCCCTCATGGCTCTTCTCCGAAGCTATCTGTTCGCGCCCGGGAATCAGCCGAAACTTCTCGACCGCGTGTTCAAGTCCGGAGCGGACGCGGTGGTTTTGGACCTCGAGGATGCGGTGCCGGCTTCGGAGAAGGCCGCGGCTCGTCGCCTGGTGGCTTCTACAATGACGAGCCAGCGGTCGTCGGACGTCGATGACGATTCGTTGGTTGGCCCGCGGATCTTCATTCGGATCAACTCGACGGGAACGGGGCACTGGCGCGCCGACATCGATGCCGTGGTTGGGCCCGGAATTGCCGGGATCCGAGTTCCGAAGGCGGAGAGCCTGGAATCGATGTGCCGGGTCCACGACGCCGTTTCCGACCGCGAACACGCCCTCGGCCTTCCCCGGGGGAGCATCCGCCTCGTCGCCACGATTGAAACCGCGAGGGGCCTCAATCACGTCGAAACCCTCGCGACGTCCCCTCGACTCGCGGGTTTCACATTCGGGGCCGCCGACTTCTGCGCCGACATTTGCGCCGACCCGGCCGACCCCATGGCCACCCTCCATGCATGCTCCCGGCTTGTGGTCGCGTCGCGGGCGGGAAGGGTCGCGCCCCCGGTCGCATCAGTCTTCACGGATCTTCACGACGGCACGGCCCTTCGGACGGACACCGAGCGATTGAAGCGGCTCGGGTTCTTTGGGCGATCGGCGATTCACCCGCGACAGGTCGAAATCATCAACGCGGTTTTCGAGCCGACCGCGGCCGAGGTCGCAGCGGCACGCGAAGTTGTGGCGGCCTATGAGACCGCGGAACAGGGAGGTTTCGGGGTGACTCGAATTGGAGGCGTGTTCGTGGACCTCGCGGTGGTGCGTCGAGCGCGAGCGCAACTTACGCTCTCGGAACTCGGGGGAGGGGATCGTCGATGAGTCTCGAAACACTGCTCGCAGCCGCGGGCCACATGCGCTTGTTCGATCTGGCGCAGCCGATCCAGGCGGGTATGCCGGTTTCCCCCAATCATCCCGGGTTCAAGATGGCGCTTCAGCGCCGGCACGGCGATATGGTGCGCAGCGACGGCGGTTCGGCGGCCAACGAGATGATGATGATCGGCGGTCACACCGGCACCCACATCGACGCGTTGTGCCACGTTTCGCATGGCGGTCTTCTCTACGGCGGCGTGGACGCGATGGAGGCGCAGACGGGGGGACGCTTCAAATCGCACGGAGTCGAACAGATTCCGATCACGGTTTGCCGCGGCGTTCTGTTCGATATCCCCGCCCTTCGCGGCGTCGATTGCCTCGCACCGGGCGAGGCCATCACCGCCACGGATCTGGAAGCCGCGGCTCGTCGGCAGGGCATGCAGTGCCGCGCGGGTGACGTGGCGCTCGTGAGATCAGGCTGGATGAAACACTGGGGAGATCCAGACGCGTATCTCGGGCACAAGAACGGCGTTCCC
>JANNJB010000681.1:0-8199 GCA_031405615.1 Vicinamibacteria bacterium
GGTAGCGGCGACCTACGACGCGACCTTCGGTCTCTCTCCGTCGGGAAGGCTCTTCCGCTTCCGGGTGGCCGAGCGGGTGATGTCCGCGTTGCGGCCGCGAAGCCAGGTTCTCGACATCGGGTGCGGCACCGGTGAAGACGCGCTCTGGTTGGCCCGACAGGGTCACGTGGTGCGCGGGATCGACGCGTCGCCCGCCATGATCGCGGCCGCTACCGCGAAGGTGTTGGGAACGAAGTCAGCGGCGACCTTCGAATGCCGAAGCCTCGAGAGCCTTAAAGCCGAAGGCCGCCGCTTCGATGCCGTCCTCTCCGATTTCGGCGTGTTGAACTGCGTTCCTCTCGACACGTGGACGGAGATTGTGCCGGGGCTTCTTGCGCGCGACGGTCGGGGCTGCGTGGTGGTCATGGGCGACCGGCCGCTTCCCGAGGCCCTTCGTTTTGGGGCGCCAAAGAGGCCGCGAGGCCTTGGCGCGCCCGTCCGCGTGGGCACGAGCACGGTCCCAACGTTCTATGAGCCGGTCTCCGCGGTGGTCGCGTCGCTTTCGACCCGCGCACGCGTGACGCATGTCGAGGCGCTTGGATGCCTCGTCCCCGGACCAACCTACGCCGACTTCCCCCGCCGACATCCCCTCGCGACGGGTCTCCTGGCCATGGGGGAGAGCGTCTTCCGCGGGGCGCCGTTTTTCCGCAGCCGCGGTGATCACACTCTTTTCGAGTTCACACCTCTATGAAGCCGCGCGATCTGAGCCTCCTGGTGATGCACGTTTCGACGCGATGCGATCAGACCTGCGGGCACTGTTCGATCTGGCGGCAAGGCGGGAAGACCGCGCGGGAACTCGACGTTGCGGCGCGCGAGACGATCATCCGCGAGGCGCACTCTCTAGGCGCCCGAACCATCCTGTTTACCGGCGGCGAACCGCTGCTCTGCGACCACATCGGGCGGCTCGCACGTGTCTCCCGCGACCTCGGCCTTGCCGTCCAGATCGCGACCAACGGACTGGGTCTTGCGCGTGCGGCGCACTGGCTCGCCGTGACGGCGCATGAAATCTACGTGAGCCTCGACGGACCGGAACCCATCCACGACGAGCTTCGCGGTACGGGCATGTACGCGCGCCTCGTGGCGTCGGTTGGGGTTCTCGCGGCGATGCCGGTCCGGCCCCGCCTCGTCGCGCGATCGGTGGTTTCACGTAGAAACGCGCCCGCCCTGGAGCAGACGGTGGCCGCCGCTCGCCTTGCCGGTTTTGACGCCATCTCCTTCCTGCCTATCGACACCACGAGCGACGCCTTCGGCGGCGACCCTGGCGGGCGAGCGGTTCACGCTCTCGCGGGATCGGAGATCGAGGCCCTGCGTCAGGAAATCGAACGACTCGCGCGGACGGGGGCGCTCGGCGCCTACGTGGTCGAGGACGAGAGAAAGCTGCTCGAGATGGCGCGGTTCCTCGGTGAGGCGGCAAGCGTCGCGCTCGCGCCGCGCTGCAATGCTCCGGAATGGTCCTCGGTCGTCGAGGCCGACGGCTCGATCCGGCCCTGTTTCTTCCAGCCGCGGATTCCCGCCGCGGCGACCGCCACACTTCGTGACGTGCGGAAGAGCGTGGCCTATCGGGAGAGCCTCCAAGCTCTCGGGAGCGGAAACCGGATCTGTGCTTCATGCGTGTGTCCCAAACACGCAGCCACGGGACCGGCAGCGGTCGCGGCGAGGGTGGGGGAACTGCTGGGCCGGGTGCTGCCCCGAGCGGCTCGACGTGAGGTGAGCCCCTCATGAGTCGACCCAGGGTTCTTCTCTACAACCCGCGGGGCGAGAGCCACATCCTTCCGCTCGCCCTCATCCACATCGGCTCGATGTTGCCGGAGTTCGACGTTCAGATCATCGACGGTCGGATCGAGTTGACGCCCGAGTCGACCCTCGCGGAACTCTCGGACGAGGCGGTCTGCGTCGGTGTCACGGTCCTGACCGGCAAGCCGATTTTGGACGCCCTGCGCGCCAGCCGGGCGGTGAAACGACGCAATCCGAATGTTCCGATCATCTGGGGCGGATGGCACCCCTCTCTCCTTCCCGAGCAGTGCCTCGCGTCGCCGGTAGTGGATGCCTGCGTGAGCGCCCAGGGAGAAGAGACGTTTCGGGAGATTGTTCTAAGGCTCGTCGCCGGGCAGGGCTTCGACGGCGTGGCGGGCCTCGCCTTCAAGCGGGGGGCCGAAGTGGTGAAGAATCCCCCCCGGCCGTTCCAGAACGTCAACAGTTTTCCGCGCGCGGACTTTGGGCTTGTGAAGATGGAGAAATACTTCACCCATCGCGGCGTGCGCCGGCTCGACTACTGCTCGTCCCAGGGATGTCCCTTTGAATGTTCCTTCTGCGCGGATCCGATGGTGTTCAAGCAGAGATGGAGCGGCCTCAGCGCGGAGCGTGTGGTTTCCGAGATCGCGAGCCTGACCGAGCGACACCGCCTCACCCAGGTGTTCTTCAATGACGACAACTTCTTCACCGACTTGAAGCGGGCCGAGGCCATCGCCAACGGTTTGATCCGCGAGAAGGTCAATGTGCAGTGGTTTGGAACGGGCCGGGCGGATCTGCTCCGGCGGATGACTCCCGCGCAGTTCTCCCTCATGCGGGAAAGCGGGTGCTACAAGGTGAACGTCGGCGCCGAGAGCGGCTCGCCGGAGGTGCTCGAGAGCATCAAGAAGGGCACTCTGGTCGAGGAAGTGCTCGAATCCGCGACGAGGCTCAACCAGGCGGGCATTGGCGCGCGGTTCTCCTTCATCGCCGGTTTCCCGAACGAACCCGCGGCCTCTCTCGCCGATACTTATCGGACGGTGAAGGCTTTGCGGCGGATTAACGGAGGGTTCGAGACGCCCATCTACTTCTACGCGCCCTATCCCGGCACCGAGTTGTCCGCCCGGATGCCCGCGCTCGGTTTCGAGCCGCCGCTAAAGCTCGAGGACTGGGAGCATGTGGACCTTGACCACGCCATCGGTCCGTGGATTTCCGAGCCGGTCCGCAAGTTCGTGCCCCGCTACAACTTCTACCTGCGGCACGCGTTCGAACCTGCCCAGGCGGGCTTTGGCAAGCGGGTGGCGCGCTGGTTCGCGCGACAAAGAGTCCGGTTCGACTTCTACCGCTTCGACTTCGAGCGTCGGCTCGTCGATCTGTCCAAGCGACTGCGCACCGGCGTTCCCGCCCGGCAGCAGCCGATGATCGCGGAGAACTAAGGCCATGGGAGCGAAGAAGCCGGTCGTCCTTTTCTTTCCCTCCTACTACTCCGATGAAGCGGCGCCGCCGCTGGCCCTGATTCATCTTGCCGCTCCACTCGTCGCCGCGGGACACGAAGTCCGCATCGTCGACTCCGCGGTCGAAGGGGACCCGGAGCGCGCGGTCCTTGAGGCCACAGACGGCGCCTGCGCCCTCGGAGTCAGCATGGTCACCGGCCCCATGATCACCCAGGGCGTCTCCGTGGCGGCCGCGGTGCGCGCGGCCCGGCCGGATCTGCCCATCGTGGCCGGGGGGTGGCACCCTTCGATCCTCCCGGAGCAGACGCTGCGCTCGCCTCTCTTCGATGCGGTGGTCAAGGGCCAGGGAGAGGTGACGCTGGCGGAGATTGTCGAGCGGTGGAACGAGGGAGAGCGGGACCTTGAGGGTGTGGCGGGTTCGTTCTTCAAACGCGGCGCCGACGTCGTGGCGAACCCTCCCCGCGGTTACACCGACATCAATGCGCTGCCGCGCCGGCCCTTCGAGATCGTCGACTTCGAGCGCTACGCGAGGAAATGCCACGGATTCCGGTGGCTGCTCTACTGCTCGTCGCACGGTTGTCCGTGGGACTGCTCGTACTGTTCGAACGCCTCGGTCTACGGTCGGAACTGGAAACCGCTCCACGCCGACCGCACCGTCGAGGAGATGAGCGAACTCGCCTCGCGATATGCGCTCGACGTCATCGACATCATCGACGACAACTATCTCGTGCGGCGGGATCGCGCCATCGAGATCGCCGAGAAACTCCTGGGCCGCGGAGCGACGTTCAAGTACTTCATCCAGACACGCACCGACCAGGTCGACCGGCTTTCCGACGAGGAACTTCGCCTGCTGCGCCGCAGCGGCCTCACCCGGATCTTCTTCGGCATCGAATCGGGCTCCGCGAAGGTGCTCAAGACCGTGAACAAGCGGCTCGATCTTCAAACCGCGTACCGCACCGCGGCCCGCTGCCATGAAACCGGGATAGAAGCGTCGTTCAATCTGATCTTCGGCCTGCCCGGTGAGGACGCCGCGGATCTTCGCGACACCATCGCCATGGTCGACACGATCGGGAAGCGAAACCCCGAAGCCGCGTTCTTCACGAACATCTTCTCGCCGTATCCGGGCTCGCCGATCTTCCCGGAGGCGGTGCGCCTCGGCGTCGCCGAGCCCGGGTCGCTCGAGGAGTGGGCGGTGTTCTATCCAAAGATCCAGCGTCTGCCGTGGCTCGACGGAAAAGCCCACGCCCGTGTGCAGAGGATTCGCGACTACATCCGGATCGGGTACTCGGCGCGAAAGATGGTGGTCCACCGCCCCGATGGCGTCAAGGACTTCGTCCGACGCGGGCTCCAGGCCATGGCTCGATTCCGATTGCGCCGGCTCGCGGTGGGCTTCCCGATCGAAGTCTGGGCCCTGCGCGCGTGGAAGGAACTGAAAAGCCGGTTCGGCGCCCGAGAGCCCGCAATCATCAACTGACGCGGCAGCACGTGGCCGCAGGAATCACCGAAGATGCGGATCGTCCTTTACAACCCGAAGTCGAACGCGGCGGGGAAGCGGATCATGCCGTTCTCCCTGCTCGCCCTGGGCGCGGTGCTGGAGGGAAGCTTCGACTACGAGATCGTGGACGGCAACAACGTGGCCGACGCCGATAGAGAACTCGCGCTCAGCGTCGAGCGAGGGGCGTCGGTTGTGGGGATGACGGTGATGCCCGGGCCACAGTTGGAGGACGCGGTCCGGCGCGCCCGCGCTCTCAAGGCCGCGAATCCCGGCGTTACCCTGATCTGGGGCGGCTACTTTCCAACCGAGCACGCCGATGTGTGCCTCGGCTCCGGCCTCGTCGACTTCGCGATTCGTGGTCACGGCGAATCGGCGTTGTCAGGCCTTCTCCTCGATCTGGCGGAGGGACGCGATCCCCGCGCCGCCTCGCCCGCCGAGGGAGTGGCGTTTCGCCGGGCGGACGGGTCGATAGCGACCGGGACGGTGGCCAGGGTTCCAAACGTCGACGGCCTCCCGGAGTTCCCGTTCCATCGGATCGACATGCCCGCCTATCCGCGCGCGACGTTCCTCGGGAGGCGCACGCTTGGCTACCACTCGAGCTACGGTTGTCCGTTTCTCTGCAACTTCTGCGGCGTGGTGAGTCTCGCCCAGGGGCGCTGGAACGCCCAGTCGCCCGCACGGGTCGAGAGGAACCTGCGCCGCTATCGCGACGAGTGGGGGGTGGACGCGGTGGAGTTCTACGACAACAACTTCTTCACTCAAGAAGAGCGATGCCGGGAGATCGCATCGCGCATAGCGCCGCTTGGTTTCGCGTGGTGGGGTGAGGGCAGGATCGACACGCTGCTCAAATTCAGCGACGCTACCTGGCAGGCCATGACACGCAGTGGCTTGCGGATGATCTTTTTAGGCGCGGAGTCCGGCTCGCGCGAGACCCTCGCCCGCATGGACAAGGGCGGCACGCTCACGCCGGAGATGACCCTAAAACTCGCGGCGCGGATGCGCGACTTTGGGGTGACGCCGGAGTTTTCGTTCGTGCTCGGCAACCCGCCCGACCCGGAGGCCGACATCGAGAACACGCTCGGCTTCGTGAAGCGGGTGAAGGAGAAACACCCGGAGGCTGAGATCATCCTCTACCAATACACACCCGTGCCGGTTGCGGGCGAACTCCTCGACGCGGCGTCGAGTAAGGGGTTTGCGTTCCCGCGAACGCTCGATGAGTGGACCTCGCCCGAATGGAGCGAGGTGTCGCGCCGCCGGTCCGACCAGCTGCCGTGGATAGCGCCACGCCAGCGCCGCCGGATCAAGAACTTCGAACGCGTGCTCAATGCGTATCACCCGACGGCCACCGACCCGACTCTTACCGGCTGGCGTCGCGCCGTGCTTAGGGCGTTCTCCGGCTGGCGCTATCGAACCGGGTTCTACGAAGCACCCCTCGAGTTACAGGCCCTCCAGAAGATCTTCCGCTACCAGCGACCCGAGACCGCGGGGTTCTGAGCGGATGCCCCGGAAGGTCCGGCGCGGAATTCGCGGATCGTGAGCGTTTCGAAGAGGCCGCGCTTCCTGCTCACCACTTCCTCCTGAAACCCCTGGTCCGCGAGCAGCCGTCCCACCGGAGCGAACTCCTCATCCGACGTGTGAATCATCAGGAGGGACCCCCCGGGTTCGAGTCGCGTACGCAGACCTTCGGCCAGCCTTGAGACAAAGGCATGACCATCGCCCGACGCAAACGCGCGGTCGGAGACGCTTTCGATCGCTCGTGGATAGAAGGGCGGATTTGTGACCACGAGGGCGAAGCGGGTTCCGTCGGGGAAGGCGGCCCAGACGTCCGATTCCAGGACCGCGATCCGATGTGAAAGGAAGTTTCGCGCCGCATTTGCGCGCGCACCTTCCACGGCCTTCCGGCTGATGTCCGCCGCCACGACACTAGCTCCAGCCCGCGCCGCGATCAAGGCGAGCAGACCCGAGCCCGTCCCGATGTCGGCGACCGACCGGCCCTGGAGGTCGAGGCGGCTGAGCCACGCCGCGAGGAGTCTGCTGGAGGCGAAGTGTCGAGGGTGAAGGACTCCGGGCTCGATGACGAGATCGAGGTCGAAGAGCCGGCAGACATCGGCCCGGTTCAGGCTCGCTCGCACGCGCAGATTCCAGATGCGGAAGGCGAGACGACGGGCGGCCTTGAGCAGGGACTTCATCGTGGCAGCGGAGGACTTTAGTCCCGAAGGGCGCGGGCACCTCGTAGAATCTCCAGATCCTTCCCATCCTCGTTCATCGCCTTTCATCCGCAAGCTCCTGGAGGAACCGTCTTGAAATCATCAACCGCCCGAGCGACGTTGCTGGGCCTCTTTCTGAGCCTTCTGGCCGCCGACGTTTTTGCCGTACCGGCTTTCGCCCGTCGCTACGACGTCTCCTGCACGTTCTGCCACCAGATCTTCCCGAAGCTCAATCGCATGGGCCAGCGCTTCAAGGAGCGCGGATACCGTCTCGAGAACGAGGATGCCTTCGACCGAAGCGCATGGATTCGAAGCGCCCCGATCTCGGGACGTGTCTTCCTAACGCGCAACGTTCCCGAGGGGCGCGACGCCGGGAGTATCGGGTACTTGAAGATCCTCTCCGCGGGGAACCTCGGATCGAAGGTCTCGTATTGGGTGGATGACGCCTGGCTCCGCGCCTCCGGAGCCACCACGCATATCGAGCCTGACAACGCCTGGGTCCGGTTCGACTTCAAGGCCTCGAAGAAGCTGTATGCGAAGGCCGGCCGCTTTGAGCTGGATCTCCCTTTCACTCAGACCCGCACCCCGCACCTGCTCCCGTATTCCATCTACGGCACGAACACCGGGCTCGAATCCGACTCCATCGGCCTGTACCAGCAGGGAATCGAGGTGGGCGGAGAGTTTGGCGCCACGCACGTCTCCGCGGCGATCGTTCAGGGTCGGAACTACCAGGGAACGGTCGATCTCGCGGAAGGGTCCGGCGTTGGCGATCCGGGGCGCTTCGACGGCAACGTGTTTGTTCGGGCCAACCGACGATTCGCCACCAGCCGCTTTGGCGCCTTCTCCTACATCGGCCGCAACGAAATCGTCGCGCGGCTCAACGCCACGCGCGTGGGTGTGGCGAAGGACACCATCTTCCGCATCGGCGTTGACGGGAACGCCTGGATCAGCAAGCTGAACGTCTATGGCCTGGCGATGTACGGAAGCAATTCAAATTCCGTCCTCTCGCTCGCGAGCCCCGCCGGCACGGGTGAGTCCCTCGGCTTCGCGGGCGGCTTCCTTGCCGCCGACTATCACTGGCGCGACAGCGTCGCTCTCACCGCGAGGATGGAGACCAGGAGTGTGGATCTGCCGGGAGCGACGAAGCGCGACACGCTGACATCCTTTCTGCCCGGGCTCCAGGTCGTGGTGTGGAAGCTGAAGTTCTCCGCCCAGACAAACCTTCCGACCAAGAAGGACGTCGCCCGCTTCAGCTCCTTCCAGATCGAGGCGGCCT
>JANNJB010000682.1:0-3567 GCA_031405615.1 Vicinamibacteria bacterium
GGCCTGAGCCTGGGGGTTTCCGCCGGCCACCACACCCTTGGAACCGAGGCTCCGGTGGGTCAGGTCGCCGAGGGTTTTCGTCTCGACCGCCATCTCGACGAAAACATCGCCCGCGGTGGCGGCGTTCATCGGTTTGCCGAGACGCGCGAGGAGTTCGAGGGCAGTCTCCCAACGGGGACGAGCGTCGCCCGGCGCTTCGAAAGCGCGCTTGAAACGCTGAACCCGCTGCTCGAAGTTGGTGAAGGTGCCATCGGTTTCCGCCCACATCGCGGCGGGGATCACGGCGTGTGCTATGGCGAGGTGCGGACCCTGGTGCGTAGCCAGCGTGACGACATAGGGAACGTGCTTCGCGGCCTCGGCAACTCCGGCGTCTCGGAGCAGACCGGCATCCTGGAGCATGAGTACTTGAACCTTGCCGGCCTTGCAGTCGCCCAGGATGGCCTCCACACCGGTGACGCCCAGGCCGAGATTCGACAGGCCCTGAGTGTTGGGGTGGCGGTCTTCGCGCTGGAGGATCTGGTCCTTGCGAACTGTGACCTTGTCCTGCGGATTGCCGACGCGGAAGTCGAGCCGGCCCCCCACGGAAAGCGCCAGCTTCTTGAATGCGAACGCGTCTTCGTTGCTCGCGTGAGGTGAGGCGAGGAAGGCGGTGGCGGCGCCCGCGGCCTGAAGTCTGCCGGCCACTTCGTCGAGGAGATCGGAGAGCGCCGCCATGGCGGCTCCCGCTCTATGGGCCGTGGTGACGCGGTCGGCGCCAAGGGTCTTGTAGAGATCGCGGCCGGGATCGCACATCCACGACTTGTTTACTTCGACGTTGCGGCGGGGGCGGAAGCGATACGCCTCGCCGTCGCGATGGTCGATCGTCATGTTGCAGCCGGTGGAGCAGCCGGGGCAGATGGAGTCGGTCTCTTTCAAGAACCAGACACGCATCTTGAAACGGAAGTCCTTCGACAGAAGCGCCCCGACGGGGCAGACATCCACGAGATTGCCCGCGTATTCGTGAGTGATCGGGCCGCCGTTGTACGTCGAAATCTGGGTGGAGCCGCCGCGGTTCACGAACTCGAGGAGGTTCGTCTTCGTAACCTCCTTCTCGTAGCGAATGCAGCGGGAGCAGACCACGCAGCGTTCGGCGTCGAGCAGGATGGGACCGATGTCGACCACCTTGCGTTTCGCGATCTTGTCTTCGAGCACGATGCGGGAGTCATGGAGGCCGTTGTCCATGTATTGATCCTGCAGGTAGCACTCGCCCGCCTGATCGCAAACCGGGCAGTCGATCGGGTGGTTGACGAGCAGGAACTCGAGCGTGTTCTTCTGGGCTTCCTTCGCCTTCTCGCTCGTGACCTGGGTCTTCACGACCATGCCTTCGCTCACCGGCGTCCCGCACGCGATCTGCAGCTTGGGAAACTTCTCGATCTCGACGAGACACATGCGGCAGTTCCCGTCGACCGGCAGATCGTCGTGATAGCAGAAGCGGGGCACACGCACGCCCGCCTGCTCAGCCGCCTGGATGACGTTCGTGCCGGGAGCGACTTCGATTTCTTTACCGTCGATGGTGCACTTAGGCATTGTCTTTACCGATCGAGTTCGCCCGCAACGACGTTCAAGCCGCCGATCACGGCCACGGCGTCCGCGATCAGGGTGCCCTTGATCATCTGCGGATAGGCCTGGTAGATGTTGAAGCAGGGCGGGCGGACCTTCACCCGGGCCGGATGTTTCTTCCCGTCGCTCACGATGTAGTAGCCAAGCTCGCCGTTGGCGCCCTCGACGTAGCCGTAGACCTCGCCGGGCGGGGCCAGGATGCCGTCGTAGACCAGCTTGAAGTGGTTCATGAGCGACTCGATGTTCGAGTACACCTCGGACTTGGGGGGCAGGGCCACCTTGCGGTCCTGGGTGATGAAATCGCCCTTGGGCAGCTTGCCGAGAGCCTGTTCGATGATCCTCGCACTCTGCTTGATCTCTTCCACGCGGACCAGATACCGGTCGTAGCAGTCGCCCACGGTTCCCACCGGCACGTCGAAGTCGTACTGCTCGTAGCCGGAGTAGGGATGATCTCTGCGGATGTCGTAGCCGACGCCGGACCCGCGCAGACACGGGCCCACCCAGCCATAGGAGAGAGCGTCTTCCTTGGAGAAAACGCCCACGTCCTTGAACCGGTTCACGAAGATGGAGTTCCGGGTGAGCAGGTTCTCCATCTGAAGGGCGACTTCCCGGATCCACTTGAGGGCATTGTGGCACCGCACATCGAAGTCATCCGGAACGTCCTGGGCCACCCCGCCGATGCGAACGTAGCTGACGGTCAGGCGGGCGCCGCACACCGAGTCGAGAAGATCGTAGATCTCCTCGCGGGCCCGGAAGACCACGAAAAACGGGGTGATGGCGCCCAGATCGACCACGTTCGCGCCGATGCACACGAGGTGATCCATGATGCGCGAGAACTCGGAGAGGATCACGCGGATCGCTTCCGCGCGGGGCGGGGCGGCGACGCCCAGGAGTTTCTCGACGGCCAGGGCCCAGCCATGGCCGTTGATGAAGGCGGAGCAGTAATTCAGGCGATCGGTGTAGGGGATGATCTGCCAGTAGGTCCGCTCTTCGGCCATCTTCTCGAAGTTCCGGTGCAGGTAGCCGATCTCCGCTTCCGCGTCTTTGATCGTCTCGCCATCAAGGAGGGTCTGAACCCGGAAACATCCGTGCATGGCGGGATGGGAGGGGCCAATGTTCAGGACCAGATGCTCCGAGCCCTTGGGAACGTGGAGCAGCCACTCCTTGGGTTTCTTGGTGGCGAAACGCTTCCCGGTGGGGAAGTCCTTCCGCATCGGATGACCCACGAAGTCGTCGTGAGTCAGGATGCGGATGAGGTTTGGATGGCCGGTGAAGACGATGCCGTAGAGGTCGAAGGCTTCGCGCTCGAACCAGTTGGCGCCCTTGTAGATGTCGGTGAGGGTGTCGCAGACCGGATTCTTCTCGGGCAGCGCCGTCTTCAAGCGGATGTGATGCTTGTGGGTGACCGAATAAAGGTGAAGGGCGACTTCGAAGCGGTCGGGGCGGGACTCATCGTTGAGGTAGTCGACACCGCACAGATCGAGGAAGAGCTTGTAATCGAGTTCGGGATGTTCGCGCAGGGTGCGGGCCGCTTCTTTCCAGGCCGAGCCCGCGACCGTGATGGCGAGGTCGCCCCGGAACTCGGTGACGCGAAGGATCTTTTCGCCGAACTTCTCGGAAAGGATCCGGTAGGCGGGTTTGGAGAGCGCTTGATCGCGCTCGAGGGCCAGCATGCTAGTGTCCTGCCTCGTAAATCCGCGTTACATGCGAGTGTCGAGGCGCCCGGAGCGCAAGGCGCCGAGGAGCCGCGAATATCGGGAATATTCGGGCGACGAGCAACGCAGCGATCCGGGATGCATCGGCGCTCTCATGTGACGCGCATTTGCGAGGCCGGACACTAAGCATGGTGAGAACCAGAGCCCGGCTCATCGCGCTCTTCGGTCAGCTTGAAATGGATCCGGCCGCGGGGCTCGAGGCCGGTGGCGGCGCGCGCGGCGTCGTCGGTCGCCCAGGCGAGCCGGCGTTCAC
>JANNJB010000683.1:0-2211 GCA_031405615.1 Vicinamibacteria bacterium
GCAAGGAGAGGTCGAAGTCGATCTCGTTGCCCTTCCCCGAATCGTTGTCGAGGTCGAAGGTCACAAAGGCCTCGTTGAGGGTGCCCGAAAGGGGCGACACGCCCTTGTTCACCGGAGTCACCGGATCGAGCCAGCGCATGGGCATCTGAGTTGACGCTCTTGCTCAAGGCTCTTTTCACTAATGCACCGACCGTGCCGGAGTGGAGTGAGCGCGGTCAATTGGGCAGGACTTTCCCTTTCAGTCGATAGTTCCGCGCAAAACCCTCAAAGAGTTATCAGGGAAACGCCCAGCGTCGTTCCATGCTCACTTGGATCAGAAGTTCAGGAATATGAATTCTGGTCTCGAGAAGTGTGGTTTAGCCTTGATTTTCGGACGATGGTATTACAAATACCTTACATAAGGGCAAAACTACCGACGGCTGGGACAAACAGGCGTGGCGGGCTATCCCAACGAGAGACCGTTATGGCCGGCGCTCGTTGCTGGCGTGTTTGATGGTGGAGGCTTTTCGCTGGCGTTTGAGTTCAGGACACAGGACAGCGAGGTCTCCGCGAAGTTCCAGTACTCGTTCCGCTCTTGAGGCGGCGCCGCTCAGATCAGCGACTTCCGGGGCGCGGGCGAGCCTCGCGACCGCCAGCGCGAGGGATGCTGCCTCCCGTGAACGGCCAGGACGATGATCTCGCTGTCGGTTTCGTGAAAGTAGATGGCGTAGGGGAAACGATTCAGCACCGCACGTCGGGTCACTCCGCGCACACATTGAAACTCCGCGGGACCGGCTGCGATGCGCGCAACCATCCGCCCGATCGCTTCGCCGAACTCATCGCCCAGACCTTCGCGGCGGCCCTCGTACCAGCGCTGCACGTCGAGCAGTTCATCCTCCGCTTGGGGCCGGAAAACAACGGCACGAGTCACTTTCGGCGGATGAGGTTTCGTCGCACTTCTGACCAGGGTATGGCGGAGCTGGGATCGACCAGATGCTCAGCCCATCGCCGATCGAGCTCTTTGCCCTGTTCATCCGTGAGCGCGAGTTCGGTCTCTCGCTCCGCCCCAGAAAGGCTCTCCCAAAGCGCCATCGCCAAATCCGCTCGGTCGGCTGCGGGAAGGTTCAGTAGCTGGGAAAGCGCGACCGGTTCCATATGTTGATGCTCTCACGTCGTCGCGGGCTGGTGTCAAGGCCGACTTCCCGCCAGACGCGCCGTCCTTGTCGTAGAACGCGAACGGGTTCCGTTGAGCCGTTCGCGCCTCAAACCGTCGAACGCGGAATGGACGGGCTCGGGTTCGGGTTCGGGGTCGGAGTTGGAATCGGGAAGGGATCCGGTGATCGGTCACGGGCCGCCGCGCGGACGACCCCTGGCTCGACGGGCGGTCACGCCGGATGCAGGCTACGGCGGGGTTGGCGTCAAGGTGGATCTTCTGGTTCCGAACCATCGCGGCCGTCCGGGTGAGGCCGTCCCCTGAAGTCATTCGCAGTTGGGGGAGGCCCCGATGGTCGCGGCTCGGAACTATCGGTGATCATCATGAATGCCAACCCCTCCTTCGCTGCACCCGTCGGGGTCTCCCCCAACGCCGGGAGGCTTCAGGGGACGCCCGCCCTTCAGTCCGCTGCTGTTCGCGCGCCTGAACGGGCTCGGCCTGTCCCTACCGCGCTCGAAACCTTCGACGTCTACCTCGTTTCGCTCGACGCTTGTCGTTCGTGCGTGCCCATCGCATGCATCGCTCGACGCAAACCTTCGGGATCAACTGCGGCGCGCTTCGTCTTCGGTGGTCCTCAACACCGCGGAGGGATTTGGCTCTCGGTCCCGCGGGGTCAAGCGGCGACACTACGAGATCGCTCGCGGGAGCGCGATGGAGTGCGTTGCCATTCTTGACCTCGCGGTCGCACTCGGACTCGAAGGCGTTCCCGCGGCTGCGCGTGCGCTGTTCACTCGCGCAGCGATGATGCTCTCGAAGCTTGAGGCTCGCTTCCGTTGAGCCGTTCGCGCCTCAAGCCGTCGAACGCGGAACGGACGGGTTCGGGGTCGGGTTCGGGGTCGGGGTCGGAGTTGGAATCGGTATTCAGGGCCTTGCGCCGTCACATCCTGAGCTGCTCGAGGATCTCTCGCGCGGCGACGGGCCGAAGGACAACGATGGGCGCAACGTGCGCCCGGTGCCGCCGCCCGGTTTCGAGATCGATGCCGCGAGCCGGGCGCGTCTGCTGCAGTCCACCCAGGAAC